>JAISHZ010000011.1 GCA_031262285.1 Lachnospiraceae bacterium
ATTAGTTCAACATTTCACTCTTTCTATCACTCTAGTTCAAAAAGCAACAATCATTTTTCGATTATAGCATACCCTTCCAAATAATACAAACACAAGTTTTTCATCACCATAACTTTCCATAATAAAATTCATCACTTGGTAAATACTAATCACGAGATAAGTCGATGGGTATCGCTTGTCTCAATAAGAAAGACATTAGTAAGAAGGAAACACATTAGTAAACAAAGAACTGTGCAAAACTTATTCGTATGTGCATTCGTATGTAAATTCATATTTGAATAAGAACACAGAATTTTCGGAGGTGAAACAAAAATGGCAAGTACTAAGAAAACGACTCAAGTACAACAGCCGAAAAGCACTACTCAGACAACACAACCAAAAACTACACCAAAACCATCGCAACCAAAAACCGCGATGGATCGCTTTAAGACCGAGGTTGCATCAGAGCTTGGTGTCAACTTGAAAAGTGGTTATAATGGCGATCTCACTTCTCGTGAAGCCGGCTCTATCGGCGGCGAAATGGTTCGGAGAATGATCAAAAAACAATCGGAACAGATGAAATAACGATTGCCATGACAAAAAGAGCCAAAAGGAATCTTAAAAATTGGATCCTTTTGGCTCTCTTCGTACATGGATGTGCACACATCGTTTATCTTAAGAATCACCTGCTGAGGCAGGTAGGACAAGAATGACTTTTCGAAACCACATTCGAATATGAGTCAATTTGTGAAGTGTCTTATTTCATTGCTTTTTTAGCAGTTAAGAAACCTAAGCCGATCATAGCAACTGCTAAGATCATGATCATCGGTCTTAAATCTGCTGTTTTGGGGGATGCAAGTAAAGCATCTGCTTCCGCTCCACGTACGAATACGACGGGCGAAAGGGAAGTAAAGGTAACGACTACTTTTCCGTTCTCAACTGAATCGGGAACAAGCGTTTCCCATGTTCCGTCTGACAAGCGGTGCAAAACCACAATTGTCTCACCATCAACGATATTATTGAGGTTGAACGGAATGGTAACCGGTGTACCGGGTGTGTAACCTGATACATTGACGTCAACATATGCAAACGGTTCTTGCGATAGATTTAACTCTACTGCAAATTCTTTTGCTTCTGCTACAATCGCGTCTGCGATAGGTGCAACTACTACTACTGCATTCGCATTGCCCGGAATGGAAACAGTTTCATATACTGCAACGGTACCAGCAAAATCTGCTTTCTCGTCCCCGGTAGAGGGTGTGTACACATCCACCTTAGCGGGTGGTGTGGTGGTTGTGGAAGGGCTTGACGCCGCAAACGCAACCAGGCTAGAACTGCACAGGAGAATCCCTGCACATAATAGAGCGACAAATTTTTTCATTCTTTTCCTCCTTCCTCATAGTGATATGTGGTTTCATTTATATTAACTATTCGTTAATATCCAATTCTTCAAGCAATACTGCTTGTACCAAATAACGGTAATCTGTGCCACTTACGCACGTTGACATCGTAATAATAGAATCTTCCCATGTCACCGCTACTTCTTTGTCAACTACGGCGTTGATCTGCCTTGTCTCGAATATGTTCTTCAAATAAGCTTTTTTGACTGCTTCGCTGGTAAAATCAAAAGAGTACATAATATGTCTGTCATCGTATTGATATGCAGCGAATATTTGATATTTTAATGTCTTGTCAGGTAAATACAGATATACATAGGGGTGTTCTTCAAAATATGTCTGATCAGCGTATTCATGCAGTCCATGAAACATGGATCCATTTTTCATGTTATGCCCGTATATCAAAGTGTTAAAATCGCTAAAATCTTTGGAATTCACGCGCTCCGTGTAGATACAACCCGGATAGCCTTTGCTACCATCCACATTGTAATTTAAATATCGCGAGTCGTCCGTAGGATGTTGCAGCACCGGATAATCAATTTTACTATCCGGTATGTAGATCCATGCATAGATATCGGCATTCACCTCGGACTGTAAATATTCAAAATCGATCGATCGTGTGAGATCGTCATCCGATGGTATCGGATCTTCCTCTTGCGTCTCTTGCGTGCTTACTTGAGAAGATTCACTCTCCGTCGATGTGACCGGTTGGGTACTGCTTTGCTGTGAATCTCCGTCTTTTGTAGCTGCTCCTGTGGAAATTGCCTCTGATCGAATTTGTTCGTACTCTTCATTACTTCGTTCCAATGATACCAAATATTGAATAATGATGAATAACGACACTGCCGCGATCAAAAAGCACGTAATACTGATTGCGATTAATACTTTTTTGTTTTTCAAAATAGATACGCTCTTTTTGCGTGGTGGTTCTTGTTGATTACCGGTATCTTTTTCAAAGAAATCTTGATCCTTTGGCATTTCTTTCTCCATCGCGTTATTACGCTTGCGTCGTTTACGATTGCGTCGTCACGTTCGCACCGCCCTACGATAGTAAGGCTAAAGTCCTCCATGAAAACTCTATAAAAGTGATTATAATCTATATCGCAACAATAAGCAACCCTTAATTTGAACATTATCGTACAACCTTTTATGTGACTGATACCAAATCATCCGAGTTATTCTTCTGCATCCAATACCGGTCTGTAAAACACTTCCACCATGAGCGCTTTCAATGCTACATCATCGACATAAAATTCATCATATGTTCCGCTCGTATCGGTCGTACCCGGAATCAATCGGATATTCTCATTTTGAAAATGATATCCGCTTACATTTTGGGACAAATAGACAATCTCATCTAAACTGATGTCGGTAACAAGGTATTTGGAAAGCGCTTGGTATAATTTGACAGGAATGGTAATATCCGATTCAAACTCTTGTTTGGCTTTGGATATATAGGCAGTTAGGTATTGTTTCTGCCGATTGAGCCTGTCTCTTGCGCTTCCTTCGATATCCGTATTGCGATATTTGATATAATAATACGCCTGCTTCCCTTTCAAGTGCACTTCGTTTCCTTTTATGAATGCTTTGTCTACCGGAATATCTTCCATAACAGTGACTTGCACACCATCAATCGCATCATTTAACGTAGGGATCGCTGCCATATTGATCGCACAGTATCCATGAATGGGAAGATCGTACAGAAATTTGCTGACTGCTCGTTCTGTGTTAGAAGCGCTCAACTCCCGCCCATCACCATATCCATGCGCCAACGCAATCTGTCCTTCTGCGTCATGCAAAAGTTGTCCATCTTTGTCATATACTTGAAATGTCGTCATAGAATTACGATCTATCCCAATGACATAGATCTGCTTCGTATCCGGTACCAAAACCAATAGAAAAAGAGCGTCGGCCTGCCCCGATTTCAGATCTGTTTGTTTATCGGAGAGTTCAGCGTTTACATCAATCCCCATAAACAAAAAAGTCATGATGTCATCTTTATATTCATATACGCCGCCATCATATCGAATCCAATCTTCCTCCCAAATCGCTTCTTCTTCCGGAGTGAGTGTCTCGCCTTGCACTACCGCATCACCAAAATTCGGTCTCTTTGAAAAAGAACCATGCGAAATCGAAGATCGACCCGTCAGTGTCATGACCACCCATGTAATCAAGATCGCGACGATCAATATCACGAAGACAAGCGCTGTCCACGCCAGAATCCGATGCTTTTTTCTCTTGGTCATACGCACTCCCATTGCCTCATAATTTATGAGGCTTTCCCACAGCATTTTTTGTATTTTTTGCCACTTCCACAGGGACATGGATCATTGGGATATATTTTATCCTCTTTGACGATCGTCCCGGAAGTCTTCTGTTCCTTGTAAAGCGCTTTCTTCGTATCCTCATCAAAGATTGTTTCCCACTGGGGCAATTCATATAACCAATCTGCCTCAGCTGCTATCATATTTTTGTATAGCATCCTTTTGTCAAATCCCAGATTGACGATTGTTTCTGCTGTCATTTCCTCTATCGGATTGGCCTCTTTGAGACTTTCTTGTATACCGTCCAAAAATCCGGTCATCGTCATCATCGACACACCATATCGTGTCGCCAATTCTTCCACGCTACCCTGTACGACTACATCCGGATCCTGTAGTAACTGTCGATAAATTTCGGTTTCCTCCCGAAAATAAAGATCCCAAAACTTCTTTTGTTTCGGATCTTTTTGATCCGGTGCGTAAGCAAGTTCTTTCCATTCCTTTAAAAGTGACATCGCTACTCCTGTCTGCAAAAAAATTTTCCGCTATCTGTATAAACTTCCATTTGTGTGACATACTACTATTATCATCGGAACCCCCTCCTTTGATCATACCAAAGAGAAAAATAATACTTAATCCTCCCCTAATGAAGGTATCCGGACGCGTAACGCGTTCGGATACCTTTGTTTTGGTTGAAATAGATTCTTTCTTGTGCTAAACTCTTGGCATGTTTGCATTCATCCATAACACCAACATCTTCTCAATAATGATCCATCGCAAAGGAGTTCCCATGAAACCAGAGAAAAGATCTATGAAAATACGCATTCTAGCTCTCATCGGCGTCATGCTTTTGGTAATCGCAGTGATCGTCTCCCTTTTGGTCGCCATTTTGGACAATTCACCGTCCGGGTGGCTCTTTGGAGCGACCCTCGCCGCCAGTCTTACGCTTCCGGTCTTACTCTGGATATATACTTGGATTTATAAAAAAATCAAAGAGCAACGAGATACTACTGACGATAAATAATATCTTCTCTCGCAGGACCATTGCTGATCATGGAGATCGGAAAGCCGATTTCACGTTCCACAAATTCGATGTAACGGCGGCAATTTTCCGGTAGATCGTCGTATTGTGTGATACCTCGAATCGATGACTTCCAACCGGGCAAGGTCTGATAAATCGGCTTTGCGTGGTCTAGTTTGGAAGTAACCGGGAATGTGGTAGTCTGTCCGTCTTTTGTCTCATAAGCTACACATACCGGTATTTCATCAAGATATCCTAACACATCCAGTACAGTAAAGGCTACTTCAGTGGCTCCTTGGAGACTGCACCCATATTTGGACGCGACACAATCAAACCAACCTACTCGTCTGGGACGACCGGTCTTAGCGCCGTATTCGCCTCCGTCTCCACCTCTTTCTCGTAGTTCCTGCGCCTCATCTCCAAACAACTCAGACACAAACGCTCCGGCACCTACACAAGAGGAATAAGCCTTACATACTGCTACGATTCGCTTAATCTCATATGGAGGAACTCCGGCACCCACGGCGCCAAAACCCGCCAGCGTCGAAGAAGAGGTTACCATAGGGTATATCCCGTGATCCACATCGCGTAGTGTGCCAAGCTGCCCTTCTAAGAGAATCTCTTTGCCCGCTTTGCGAGCGTCACTTAAATAGGATGCTACGTCACATACATAAGGTTCCACCATCTCTTTGTATGTCGTAAGTAAATCAAACAATTCTTTGGGATCCAATTTCGGTTTGTGATAGAGATGCTCCAGTAAGACATTCTTGACTTCGCAAACTGCTTCTAATTTGCTCATCAATCTGTCGGCGTCAAACAAATCACTGACTTGAAATCCTATTTTGGCATACTTGTCCGAATAAAACGGAGCAATCCCGGATTTGGTGGAGCCAAACGACTTTCCGCCCAGACGTTCTTCTTCGTATTGATCGAATAAAATGTGGTAAGGCATCACGATTTGTGCTCGATCAGAAATCAAAAGATTGGGTTTGGGTACCCCGCGGCTGATAATATAGTCCAATTCTTGAAACAAAGCCGAGACATCAAGCGCGAGACCCATTCCTATCACGCTGGTCGTATGAGCGTAGAATACCCCCGACGGTAGTGTGTGCAGGGCAAATTTGCCGTATTGATTGACAATGGTATGTCCCGCATTTGCTCCTCCTTGATAGCGTATGATAATATCCGCTTTCTTGGCAAGCATATCGGTAATCTTACCCTTCCCTTCGTCTCCCCAATTGGCGCCAACTACTGCTGTAACCATTGCTTTCCTCCGTTCGCTGACCACAGAAAGAATGCCCTTTTGCTTCTTTGCATTGGACATTCTTTCGAGTCATATTCTGTATGAATGAAACTTATTCGTTTATATCTTGTGTCGTTTCTTCTTTGAAACCTTCTGCCTCTGTAGTCTCATTTTCCACAGTAGCTTCCGTTTCTGATTCTGAATTGGATTCTTTTTCTGCTTCTTTTTCTGCTTCTTTTTCGGGCAATTTCTCGCCGCAGATTGCGCAATACACAGCATCGTGATCGGTGGTCTGTGCGCCGCAGCTTGTGCATTTACGAATCCCTTTGAGTGTCATAACTGTCTTTTTGAGACGCTCAATCTCGGTGACAGCTGCATCAATTTCATCGCATTTTTCTACGATATCTGCATTGACTCCTGCGCGATTTTGTTCGTAATACATCTTGCCTAGTTCTTGAAAGATACGGTTCACGCTGTTTTCTTGAATATTGATCTGCGTATGCAGGCTTGCGATTTCCGCGAGTTCTTTTGCTTTCCTGGCAACGTACTTGCCTTTGTTGGTAATAGTTTCTCCCGCTTTATTGATGATATCCATCTTTGCCCTCCTTTTGATCAGCATCGCTGACTCTTTGTTGATTCTACATGATATTCACGAGAACCGCAAGAGGTGAAAACAGTAGTTCCACCTCATACCATTATTTGTGCTTCCACGCCAAGGTAAGACGCATTTTGTGACAAAAGTGGTCGAATCGTATCGTTCAAAAACGATTCCACCTGCTGCACAGCGCAGCCAATATATTGAGTAGGATCCATCATACTATCCAATTCTTCTCTTGAGAGTCCAAATGCCGGATGTTGTGCGATCAAGTCTGCAAGCGGATTCTCTTTGCCTTCTTTTTTAATGGCATCCCCTGCCTTCATTGAAAGAACGCGAATCTCTTCGTGCAATTCTTGACGGTTTCCACCTTTTTTGACTGCTTCCATCATGATATTTTCCGTTGCCATAAAAGGTAATTCACTCATCAGATGTTTGTGAATGACTTCCGGGTAAACCACCAGTCCATTTGTGACATTCGTGCACAGATCCAATATCCCATCTGTAGCAAGAAACGCTTCTGCGACGGACAATCGTTTGTTCGCAGAGTCGTCCAGTGTGCGTTCCATCCACTGAACTGCCGCAGTCATCGCAGGATTGAGCGCATCCACCATCACATAGCGCGCCAGAGAGGCAATTCTCTCGCTTCGCATGGGGTTGCGCTTGTATGCCATCGCTGAAGAACCAATTTGATTCTTTTCAAAAGGTTCTTCCACTTCTTTTAAATGCTGCAGCAATCGAATATCGTTACTCATCTTGTGTGCCGATGAGGCAATCCCGGCAAGGATATTGAGTACTCTTGTATCGATTTTGCGCGAATAGGTTTGTCCACTAATCGGATATGTTCCGGAAAATCCCATTTTTTCTGCGATCATCGGATCTATACGACTGACACGCTCATAATCATTATCAAACAATTCCATAAAAGAGGCTTGTGTGCCGGTCGTTCCTTTTGAACCTAATAACTTCAAGGAAGACAGGGTATATTCTAAATCTTCAAAATCTAAGAAAAACTCATGAAGCCACATAGCCGCGCGTTTTCCCACCGTGGTCGGCTGAGCGGGTTGAAAATGAGTAAATGCCAGT
>JAISHZ010000034.1 GCA_031262285.1 Lachnospiraceae bacterium
CTTGTGGAACATAAAAGAGATGTCGTCATATTGTTAGACAGTATTACACGTTTGACCAGAGCATACAATCAAGTGGTTCCACCCAGTGGTCGTACTCTTTCCGGTGGTTTGGATCCTTCGGCTCTTCATATGCCCAAACGCTTCTTTGGTGCAGCAAGAAATATGCGTGAAGGCGGCAGCCTTACAATATTGGCAACCGCATTGGTAGATACCGGCAGCAAGATGGACGATGTTGTCTATGAAGAATTTAAAGGAACAGGGAATATGGAGATGGTACTGGATCGCAAGCTTTCTGAGCGCCGTATTTTCCCTGCTATCGATATTCAAAAATCAGGAACCAGACGAGAAGATTTGCTACTTAGTGCGGAAGAACTTGAGGCGATTAACATTATGCGACGTGCACTCAACAGCATGAAAGCAGAAGAAGCAGCAGATAAGATACTCGATATGTTTTCGAGAACCAGAACGAATTTTGAATTCGTCAATATGGTCAAAAAGAACCGGATCATTTAAGGAATCAACGCCATTTTGAATTGGCTTGGGAGGGACGATGGAAGATAGTTGGGAATCTAAATATCGACACGCCGAAGAACAGAGATTAAACGTAATCAAAGAACGCGACGCATATAAAAGAGTATTGGAAACGTTGGATATCCAAGTAATGTTGGAAGACTATGATACTGCAGAGATTCTTTTTGCCAATGACAAGATACGAAAGGATTACGGGGTAACCGAGGATCCAATTGGAAAGCACTGTCATGAAGTCTTTCTGGGACTTCCCCAGCGTTGTCCGTTTTGTTCCGTACCGAAACTAAAAGAAGATCCGTCAGCTTGTATCGTATGGGAAGAAAATCTCCCTGATTATACCAATCGGAGAAATCGTAATCATGACCGGCTTGTAGAATGGATAGACGGCAAAATGGTTCACCTAGAGCAAGGGATTGATATTACAAATTTAAAAAATGATGGAGATTTGCTGCGAATTCGACTGGAACAACAGAGTCTGATGAGCAAGCTGGCGGGGAGTTTTGTGTCTGATCAAGATGCGAAGACACTTATTTTTGAGGCTTTACAGGAAGTAGGAGAGTTCCTCAAGGTCGATCGCGCCAGACTTTTTAAACTCGTAGACGTAACGGATGATCTACCGAAAGTGTTAGGGTGGTATCGTCACGAACGATACAAACGAGATTTCTACAAAATTACACAAGAGTGCGTCGATATACCTTCTGTTCGTCAAGCATATGTAGTAGAGCGATTACCATCGATGATCTGTGTGGATGTAGAAGCGGATCCATATTTTAGACCAATTTTTGAAAATAGCGGGACACGCAGCTTCATTTCTGTTCCCATCTTTTTGGATGGCGACTTGTATGGCACTCTGCAATATGAGTCCTGTGAACAAATTCGATTTATGAATGATTACGACCATCATCTCGTGGAAATGATGGGAAGTCTGGTGAGTAGTATGTTGGTGCGTGAGAAAAACAGGAGAGAACTACTTCTTGCCAAGGAAAAAGCAGTAGAAAGCACGAAAGCCAAGACGAATTTCCTAGCGAACATGAGTCATGAAATCAGAACACCGATGAATGCGATCATCGGTATGAGTGATCTGGCATGTGAAAGTAACGATATGGAACGGATCAAATACTGCTTGGATCGAGTCAATGTATCCGCTCTGCACCTTCTCAACATCATTAACGATGTGTTGGATATGTCCAAGATTGAGGCGGGTAAATTGGAGTTATCTTACATACAATTCGATTTAAACCGTATGTTACAAAAAGTGCTTACGTTTATCCAATTTAAGACCAAAGAGAAACAACAAAGTTTTCAAATGGAAGTAGCTGATGATGTACCGCCGTTTATTGTATCGGATGCCCAAAGACTGTCTCAAGTGTTGATTAATTTATTAACAAACGCTGTGAAATTTACGCCCGAAAAAGGAGAAATCACTCTTCGTATTGGCTGTAAGAAGAGCGAATCGGACCAGTTCAATGACGGACAACTTGCAAAAAACGACAACTGTCTCCTGCAATTTGAAGTTATTGACAATGGAATCGGAATAGCGAATGATCAAAAAGATCGATTGTTCCAGCTTTTTCAGCAAGCGGATAATAGTATTTCCAGACGTTTTGGCGGAACCGGTTTGGGTTTGGCTATTTCACAAAATATCATACAAATGATGAATAGTAAGATTATGGTGGATTCAAAACTGGGAAGCGGTTCTAGATTTTATTTTACGATAGAGGTGCAATATGCGCAAAACCCGCAGGAGATAGAAGGAGTATCTGTCACAGCCAAGGGTACGTCGGATGTGTCCTTTATCGGCAAGACGATGTTGTTGGTTGAAGATATTGAGATCAATCGGGAGATTTTGATCTCGATGTTAGAAGACACCGGTATCGTGATTGAATGTGCTTCAAATGGGAAAGAGGCTGTTGCAATGTACTGTAGCGAACCGGCTCGTTATGACTTGATCATGATGGACATTCAGATGCCGATTATGGACGGTTATCAAGCGACAGCATTAATACGGGAAAGCAATTGCAGAGAGAATGCCAAATCCATACCGATTATTGCGATGACGGCGAACGTTTTCACGGAAGATGTGGAGCGTTGTATCAATGCCGGTATGGATGGACATATTGGGAAACCGATCAACAAGCGTGATGTCATAGATGCATTGAGCCGATATTTATCGGAAACCGGTACCGAAACTGTTGAATAAGGTAAACCGAAGCTGTTGTAATGCGCGTTTACGCCGCGCATTGCAACAATTTCGGATTCAACCAAATTGCATATATAATAGCTTAAACATATGATTATGCTTGAATTGGAATTTGCTTATCAAACTCGGGATTTGTAAAGTAAAAATTCATCGGATCTAATTGATCTTTTGTCTTTTCTAATGCTTCTCCGAATCGTTGGAAATGAACGATTTCTCGTGCTCGTAAAAAGCGAATCGGTTCGCGAACCTCGGGGATATCTATCATCCGGAGGATATTGTCATAGGTAGTTCTTGCTTTTTGCTCCGCAGCTAAATCCTCGTGCAGATCGGTGATTGCATCTCCTTTCGATTGAAATTCGCATGCATTAAAGGGGATTCCACCGGCAGCCTGTGGCCAGACAGCAGTAGTATGATCGATATAGTATTTATCAAATCCTTTGGATTTCGCTTCTTCTATACTTAAATTTTTGGTCAACTGATAGACGATGGCGCAAATCATTTCCATATGACCGAGT
>JAISHZ010000062.1 GCA_031262285.1 Lachnospiraceae bacterium
AGATACCTCTCGTATTTTTGGATTTTACCAACGGTCAAGGTCAGTAATAATCTAAATTTACTTGAGGTATTTTCTTTCGTCAACTCCCCTGTGATTTAAGTATACAGGAAGCTTTCAAACGTGCTGTCTCATCTGTCTGTGTCTGTCTTTCCCTTTTTTACTCCACTATGCAGTAAGTTTTTGAAATCCTCTTTGACTTCTCGATCCAAAAGACAGTAATTGCGATACCGAACCATGGAGATTTCTCCCGCATCGGTGGCCGCTTTCACTGCGCAGTCCGGTTCATTGGTATGAGAGCAAGGTTGAAAGCGACACTTTTCCTCATAAGGTCGAAATTCCGCATAATAGGAAGAAAGTCTAAAGTCTTCCCATTCTCTGGCAGTCGCAGCACTCGGCAACATTGCCAGAGAGCTAAAACCCGGTGTGTCTAAGATATAGGTATCTTTGTCCAGATAAATCAATTGCGTATGACGAGTCGTATGTTTCCCTCGACCGATCTTTTCGCTAAGTGTTCCGGTCTCCATCACGACATTGGACTGAAGAGAATTGATCAAAGTAGATTTGCCCACGCCGCTTGGTCCTGATACCGCTGTCGTTTTGTGAGCCAAACGCTCCCTCAGCGCATCTATATTCATCAAATTGTGTGCGCTGATAAACAAAATTTCACAGGAAGCGTGCTCATATACGCGACGCAATTCCAACCATTCTTTCTCGCTGACCAATTCTGTCTTGTTAAAACAGATCATACACGGCAAATTGCAAAAAGCTGCATGAAAAAGAATACGATCCAACAAATTCAAACTAGGGGTGGGATTGGTTACCGAAAAAACAGCCATTACTTGATCTACATTGGCGACTTGTGGTCGAATCAGCGCGTTCTTTCGAGGGAGTAGTTCGCGGATAATCCCTAGTTTGTTGATGGGATCTAAACTCTCCATCACCACATCATCACCCACAAGGGGTTTGGTGTGGTCTTTTCGAAAAAGACCCTTGGCTTTGCATTCATAAAGCCCTTCATGAGTGTTGACCTCATAAAAACCCGCGACTCCTTTGATGATCTTCCCGCGAAACAAAATACTAACCCTCCTGCGTAAACTCTACGCGCCGTTGTACGACCTTTTCGATGGTATCGCCCGGAATCGTCACGATCTGCCCATCTGCATTCACTGTCGAAGTAGGAGGCTCGTTGACTTGATAAGTAAGCGTGATCGTTCCCGCTGACGCGCCAATATTGTAAAAATACGCCGGTTCCGGAAAGCTGGTAATCGTCGCTTCTTTGATGATAACCCCATCGTCCGATACGAGTTTGACATAAACCGGAGTACCTGTTACATAATCCGGTGCTTCCTGTATCGTAGGAGCCTCTATGTGACCTTCATAGTAATAGGTCGCAGTGCCTTCTCCTAAGCTGATACTAATATCGACAGAAGTATCTTCCGGTATCATACTCCCTACAGAAAAACTTTGATAACAAATGGTTCCTACCTCGTATTCCTTACTGTAGACAGAAGTCACCTCTCCCACTTTCAAAGAAGCAGCCAACAGACGATCTTTGCCTTCTTGTTCCAAAAGTCCTCTGATATCGGGAACTTCTACCTTGATGACTTGTGATCCTTGACTCACGGTTAAGTCGATCTCGCTTCCGGCGGTTGCACGTTCTCCGCCACCGGGAGATTGATTGATGATCCTCGAACTGCCGATCAGTTCTGAAAATGCTTCTGTTTTATTCACGGTAAAACCCAGATTGGTCAAAGTCAGTAAAGCTTCCTCGTAAGCCCAATTTCTGACATCCGGTATGAGTACCAGTTCATCCGTATCACCCGTCGCAACCGGTGACTGCAATACTTGCTCGGACGTTGCAGTACTTTCTATCGGATCGCTCGAAGACTCTTGTGTCATCCTCGGGGTTGTGATGGTAGAAAGATTTCCGGTAATTCGTATCACGATCAATACCAACACTACGATAATGACGATTCCCACCAATACCGCGAGCACCGCCACGATCTTTTCCATCTTGGGGTTTTCGATATAGTCGTACTCATCATACTCGTCCTCTTCGTACTCTCCTTGGTCTTCCGGGAAATACTCTTCTTCCTCCTCATACGCGCCATACAGATCCTCTGATTCGCCTAAGTACCCTTCCGGAGAGACTTGTTCTTCATAGCCTGTCATCTCCTCTTGCGGTATAGATCCGCTGCGCAATCGGGAAGATTGTTTAATCTTCACGATTTCAGAGTCTGTGACCGCACGAGTAGCCATCTCCGATTCCGGATTATCCGTCTCTACAAAATCATCGTCCGGCGTTACCAATGATTGCTTTAAGTCGACGATGAGTTTCCCCATACTTGCATAACGACTGTCAGGTATTTTGTGGCAACATTTGAGAACAATCTGTTCTACAGAAAAAGGAATCTCCTGCGCAAATAGTGTCGGACTCGGTAACTCTTCCTGTATATGTTTAATGGCAATCGCTACAGTCGTGTCTCCCGCAAAAGGAACTCTCCCTGTCAACATTTCAAATAGCGTAATCCCCAAAGAATATACGTCGCTTTTTTGATCACTATATCCACCTCTGGCTTGTTCCGGAGATGTATAATGTACACTGCCCATCACATTGGATGTAATGGTTCTGCTTGTGGTCGCTTTCGCTATTCCGAAATCTGTAACTTTTACTTTCCCATCACGAGAAATGATGATGTTTTGCGGTTTGATGTCTCGATGAATGATATGATTGTTATGCGCCGCCTCGATTCCCATAGCGACTTGTATCGCAATGCTGACTGCTTCTTTATAAGAAATTCTGATTTTTTTTTGGATATATTTCTTGAGGGTAATGCCTTCGACCAATTCCATGACAATGTAATTAATACCGCCTTCTTCTCCAACATCATAGACATTGACGATATTCGGATGCATCAGACCTGCTGCCGCTTGGGCTTCGATTTTGAATTTGGAGACGAAATCCGGGTTCTCGGCAAATTCCTGCTTGAGCACTTTGACTGCCACAAAGCGATTCAGTTTGTGACATTTTGCCTTGAATACATCCGACATCCCGCCTGCGCCTATTTTTTCAAGGATCTCATACCGATCCCCTATCAACATTCCTATTTTTATCATGCACAAATCTCCACAGACATTCCTCTATTCATTGTTTATTCCTTGTGAAAGACAAGCCAATACGACCGCGATATTATCCTTGCCGCCGTTTTCATTTGCTGCAGCAATCAAATCACCGGCCAGTTCTGAAAGTTCTTTACCGGCTTGCATTCCTCCTAAGAGAATTTGATGAATCTCATGGTCTTCGAGCATATTCGTCAGACCATCCGAACACAAAAGCGCTATGTCACCCTCTTGGATAGGCACTTGGAAAAAATCGATCTCCACTTCATCTGCTGCGCCAATCGCTCGAGTGATGATATTTTTGTCCGGGTGGTTTCTCGCTACTCCTTTATCCATTCCCCCTACGCGAACCATTTCCTCTACCAAAGAGTGATCTCTCGTGATTTGTTGTAGCTGCGTCCCGCATAGATAGAGTCTACTGTCACCCACATTCGCCACCGTCAATAGATTCTTTTGCCACACGGCCGCTACAAGGGTCGTTCCCATCCCGCTTAGTTCTTCTTGTTCTTGGGCTTTTTGGCGAATGATGCGATTCGCAGCGATAAACGCTTCCTGAAGAATCCTTTCGGGTTCTTGCGCCTGCGCGTACGTAACGTAGTCGATGATCGTATCAACCGCGCATTTGGATGCGTAATCTCCGGCGTTATGACCGCCCATTCCATCTGCCACCAGAAAAAGATTGGGAAGTCTCCCAATCGGTTCTCCTTGCGCGTATACATAATCTTGGTTATACTTTCTTTTCCTGCCGATGTCGGTCAAAGAATAAGACTTCATCACTTTCGTCTTCCTCCTGCCTATGTGCCATGACTTCCCTGCGTAACTGTCCGCAGGAGGCATTCACTTCCTTGCCCATTTCTCTTCTCATAGTAACATGAATTCTCTTTTTTTCAAGCGTATTTTGGAAATTCTTGCATACTTGCATGGTCGGGCGTACAAATCCGGACTCAGCCACCGCGTTCACCGGGATCAGATTCACATGAGCGCGCAAACGTCCTGCCAAACGGCTCAAAGCTACAGCAGCGTCTGCTTGATCATTGATCCCTTTGATCAAAATATATTCTAAGGTCACTCTCCTGTTGGTCGTCTCTTGATACATCTCGATCGCTGCTTCCAATTCTTCGATAGAATAGCGATTCGCGATAGGCATGAGACGTTTGCGGATATCATCTTTGGCGGCGTGCAAGGATATGGCGAGCGTTATTTGTAATCGTTCTTTCGCCAGTTCATAAATCGCCGGTACCACTCCGCAAGTGGAAAGTGTGATATTTCTTTGGCTGATATTGAGCCCTCTCTCATCTGTCAGCATTCGGATCATCCGCAGTACATTGTCGTAATTATCAAGCGGCTCCCCTGTTCCCATGATGACCACATGAGAAATCCGTTCTCCGGAAAGTCTGCTTACTGCGTAGATTTGTTCCAGCATTTCAGATGTAGTCAACTGCCGCACGAAGCCATCTTGACCGGACGCACAGAAAGCGCAACTCATTTTGCATCCTACTTGCGTGGAAATGCACACACTGGTCCCATGCTTGTACTTCATGCGCACCGTTTCAATCGCGTTACCGTCGTCTAAAGGAAATAAGTATTTGTGCGTCTGCCCATCCTGTGAAATCAATTCTTTGGCAGGTTCAAAAAAGGGGAATGAATAGTCCGCCGCAAGCGCTACGCGAAGCTCCTTGCTCACATTGGTCATATCTTCGAACCCTTTGGCGAGTTTGTTGTGCATCCAAGCGTATATTTGATCGGCGCGAAAAGGCTTTTCCCCTATTTGTTGCAATGCGGACTGCAACTCTTCTATATTCATTGATTTCATATCTTTTTGGTCTCGTTCTACTGATTTCATGGGTACTCCTTGTACGAAATTTTACGCTTTCGGTATTGTAGCACAAGAAAGAGGCGGTTGATATGGAAGATTATGTATATCTTCGCTGCATTTTTGCAAAGAAAAATCCATCCGTCTCAAAAAAACCGGGGAAAAGCGTTACACATGCGTTCTCCACTTCGGTTGCGCACTCACTACCCTTTCGGATGGATCCGGTTTGACTAGCCGCTGCGCGAATCTCCTTGGGCAAATCAGAAGACAACGATACAAGATCAAGCGGAAATTGCGTGGTCATCATAGCAATCATTTCTTCGTTTTCTGCCGGATTCAAGGTACAAGTACTATAAAGCAGGATCCCACCGGGTTTTAGGTACTGCCAGCTGTGTGCGACGATCTCTTTTTGGAGACATTGCAAAGAGGCTATTCCTTCCGGAGTCAGTCTGTATTTCAGATCGGGTTTCTTACCCATGACCCCGAGACCCGAGCACGGAACATCCATCAGGACGACATCCGCTTTGCCCAGCAAGGACTCGTCTGTCTCTTGCGCATTCCATATCTGTGTCGTGATGTGCAAAGGGGAAGGGATGTGAGAGAGTCTGGTGATATTTTCTTGCAGGCGTTGGATTTTGCGGTCAGACACATCCCTTGAGAGTACGCGCGCTCCCAGCATAGCTGCTGCGATCGTCTTCCCGCCGGGCGCTGCGCAAATGTCCACCACCAAATCACCGGGGCGAATGCCTGCCGCTTGGACTGCTAACGCACTGCTTTGATCCTGGACATAAAAAGCGCCTTCTAAAAATCCGGGGAGTGCGTCTACACCAAAAAGATGCGTCAGTTCATAACAATGCGGTACATAAGCACCACGCTGTATGCCTACGCCCAATTCTCTCCATTGATCCAGATAAGCTTGTTGTTCCATAGGGGTGAGTTTTGTATGAAACGTAACCGTGACAGGGCGAGGGGTGAAGAAAGATTCAACCATGGGGAGTAAGATTTCCTCTCCATAAGCTTCCAGCCAAAGGCGTAAAATCCACTGTGGAATCGAAACCTTCACGCTCAAGGCGTAGAGCAAATCCTTTTGGGGATCCGGATACCGCAACGTGTCTTTGTGCCTGGCGAAATGATGTAATATTCCGCTGATATAAGGTTTTAGTCCGGAAAAATGAAAATGATCCGCGCATTTTTGCGCCTCACTAATCGCCGCGTGATTCGGAACTGCGTCCATATATAAAATCTGATAGAGGCTCATTCGCAAGAGACAGCGAATCAGCGGTTTTTGTGTGCGAATCGGTGTTTTAGAAGCTTGATCAAGCAAATAATCCAACTCTATTTGACGTTCCAGACAACCTTCCGTCAGACGTTTTGCAAATGCGCGATCTCTGGCGTCTAGGTCTTTGGTATATGGATGAGCAAACAAGATATCCTTTTGAGATGTTTCCCATTCCACAAGAGCGGTTAAAACATTTTTGCGTACATTACTTGCCATCGACACGTTCCTTTTGCTGTGTGCGAATCTGTGTCCCTTGTAAAAATTCACGAGCGCTCATCTTCCTTTTTCCTTCCATCTGCAATTCCATCACGCGCAAAAATCCTTGTCCGCATACGATGAAAAAGGAATCCTTTCCTCCTTCTATCAATGTTCCGGGAGGATCGGATACGCGTGTCTGCATCGATTGTGGGGTATGATCCGTTGCGCACGGCAAAGTTTCGACAGCTTGGACACGCCAAAGTTTCATTTGCTTTCCACGAAATGTGGTAAACGCGCTTGGCCACGGATTCATCGCTCTCACGAGACGTTCCAGAGAATCGGCACTTTTGGAAAAGTCAAGTCTTCCCATCTCTTTGGGGATTAGCGGGGCATATACCGCTTGCGCCTCGTTTTGCTTAGTCGGAACCAATTCTCCCGCAACCAGTAGCTCTAGTGCCTTGGTAATCGCTACTGCACCAAGGTGTGATAGTTTCGTCCCAAGGGTCTCGGAAGTATCGTCCGGAGCTATGGCCAGTTCTTCTGTCAGCAACATAGGCCCTGTATCAATGCCTTCCGCCATCTGCATGATCGTAATCCCTGTTTTCTCATCGCCATTTAACAATGCGTGTTGTATCGGGGATGCACCACGATAACGAGGAAGCAATGATGCATGAATATTGATGCACCCATATCGAGGAATCTCTAAAATTTCTTTTGATAGGATTTGTCCATATGCTGCCACGACGAAGATATCCGCCGCTATTTCGTTCAATTCTCTGACTATGTGCTTCCTTTTGATCCTCTCCGGTTGCCACACCGGTATCTTGTGGAGAAGCGCCACCTCTTTCACCGGAGAAAAGATTGGCTTCCCACTCCTGCCCTTAGGACGATCCGGTTGTGTAACCACCGCACAGATCTCATGTCCCGCCTCTATGAGCGCTTCCAACGA
>JAISHZ010000088.1 GCA_031262285.1 Lachnospiraceae bacterium
GCCAACCAATATCGAGCGCTTCTTTGAATACCGATTCGCGAGGGAACATGAGGCAGCTGATTGCGTGATTGATTTGGTGTTCATCTTCACGCAAAAAGACAGGAACTTCGGCAAGAACGGCCTCACGGCATACTTGATATTGGGATTCAAAGAGTTCCGTTGCGGGAGCAATGATCTTGTCGTATTCTAATTGCTGCGTTGCTGTGAGAGGTTTGATTTTATCCGTATGTACTACATCAATGGTCGGAACAAATTGGTCGTTCACCTTTTTCACATAACCGAATTTGATTAGCTCATCAACATAAGCCATCACTGCTTTTTCGGGCGTTTTGTTTGCGATCGCTATCAAGGTATGTAGTTGTTCATTGAATAAGCTCGTGGGTGTTTGTTCATTGATTTGCTCGTAGTTAAATTTGTATTGACCAAACGAATAATCAAAACCTCCGCTATTAAAATCAGGGGTTTCTCCACAACCATGCAGCCCAATAAATGGCGGTCTGGCTATTTTACAATCTTCAAGACCAATCAAATCCCATTGACCGTTCTCCGGTCTGATGGTACAACCATTCCGACCTATATTTTCGCTTTCACTGTAACTTTTATGCTTTTCTGAATTTAGGTGGTTTATATAATCTGTTTTTTGCATGAGGAGCGCCCACTTCATGTCCTCATAGGCTTGGTAGCCTTCATGCCACACGGTACCATTTTCTTCATCACACTTGATGCCATATTCAGTCGCTTGTATGAGTATTTTGGTAAGCTCTTTTGTAATAGAAGCCATATGCTCATAACATCGCTCCTGTGCTTTCGCACTGACGATAAAAATAGCCGTTTCATACTTATTGCCGTTTTGCTTCAGGAGCGTTGCGTGAACCAAATGCATCAGCTCATTTTCCATATAAGGTAGGGCAATACCCATTTCGATGGCTAATTCTTCTGCCGTCTGCGGATTGCGATAACAAGACAGCAGAATGTTTTTGGCAAGCAACCGACACAGAAAACACCACGGTGCGCCATCTGCGCTGTCTTTCCCATTCTTTACGAAACCGACATTTTCAGGTTTGTAACTAAGCACCCCAAATTCTCTTGACATTTCAAAACCCTCCTTTAGTTTTTCTCTGACACGATACAACTTGGATACGACTGTTCCTTTGGGAATGCGAAGCGACTGTGCAATTTCATCCGTCTTTTTACCGTCAATATAATACGCTATGAGTATTTCACGGTACTGGCTCGTGACAAATGCGAGTTCGCGCCTGAGGATTTTTAGCTGTTCGTCATAGATCAGGTTAGCTTCAAATGATTCCTCCGCGACCACTTCATAGGCACTGATGTCATCCGGCAAATAATTCGTGCGGGTCTTATTTGCTCGTATCGCCCATTTGCTGTATTGATTTCGCGCAATTGCCCATACCCACGCATGAAAATTACGTGGCGTATTGTTTCCATTCAAGCCGTGTAACACGCTCAAATTGATGTCACTTGCCAAATCTTGTGCTTCTGCTTCGTTGCTGCATTTTTTCAGACAAAAATAAAAGACTTTCTCCATGAATTCATCGGCATAGGTTTGAATAAAATCTGTATTTGCCATCGTCGTTTCACCTCCCTTCAATAAGATAGTGTCAAGAGAATGGGTTTGGTTGCAAGGATGATTATAAATATTTTTAGGATAGATACAACGCTTTTTACGATACAACTCTTTCGCGAATCGAAAAGGAGGCGATGACGAACCGCCTCCTTCTTGTTGTAGTGATTTGCTGTGAATGGTGAGATATAGCTACGGCAGTCGATCCGAGAACATGATTAGGAGTGAGGTGACTTTTTCATTTTTGGTAAGCGGTCGGAAGGTGCCGTTGCCATAGAGAATATCCAGAACCATCACTGCAACGGCATAACCGATAAACCCGCCCGCTTCTCTCGCGATGATTAAATCATGCATCTGCGGCGGGTATTTTTTTGCGACCATTTCTGCCGATTCAAGCGCCTCGTCGGCAAACATTTTTAGGATGTGCTCATCCGGCTTCGGAATTCTACCCCAGAACTCCTCTTCTTTTCCTTTGACAACCATGATATTCACCTGATTCTTGGATGTAATAAATTTTCGTTCGCGAAGCCGTTTCATTTTCTCTGCGTTGGCAGGCGTATCCGCTAGTTGCCCTGTCATCAATTCATACAAATACTCGTAATCCGCCGTATGATTGTTTTTCCATGTTCCTTTTCTTGTACAATATTTCGTGTCCACCGACCATGATCTTATCGGGTATTTGTCGGATGCGCGTATCATGGAGCCGCAACTATTGAGTTCACGAAATCGCTTATCCATCACATAACCGGGATCAGTTTGCGTTGACACCAAATCAATCATTGCGATATAATCGCCGCCAACAGCTGGTTTGATGCGGTATTTTGACAAGTCCTTCGGAATATGTATTCTACATTTTTCTGCAATGGTACTAAAAATAGCACAAGCCTCAAGTAATTCCATGTTTCCACCGGGAATATAAGCATCAGAAAAATCGGCTATCGCTTTTCGAATCACCGGGACATAGTCATTCACCAAGATTTTGGCTGCCTCATATTGTTTTTTGTATCTGCTTTCGATTTCTTCCACTGTGTACGTTTCCGGCGAAAAGCTCACATATGTGGTATACTGTGAAAAGCAAAGACCGCTTTTCACTCTTGATGAGATGTCCGCTGAAGCGGACGAAAATTCGGTATAGCGATTTTTAGATTGTCGCACGAGATATCCGTTGCTTTCCAAAAAATCAACTTTGTCCTCGATAAATACGAGCGTCAAACCCAATTCTTCCGCGATTTCCTCTTTCGTTTTCGGTGCAAAATACACACTGTACACAATATTCAGGTTGATTTTGTCACCCAGAAAAAACTCAGGATCGCTGCTAACGTCAGCATTTCCACTGTGTCCAAAATTTGTTACTTCTACCGGTTTAAGGCCCAACTTCCCAATTTTGCGTTCCATCTTAAAACCCTCCTTCAATTCATTCCTTGATTGGCTCAAGTGCCATTTGACTGTCCCGACCGGGATGTTCATCTCGGCGGCGATGGCGGAGACGGTTTTGTTTTCGAAGTAATGGGCATAGACGATTTGGCGGCGGACTTTGGTTAAAAAGGCGATTTCTATGCGAAGCTGCGGGATCAATTCATCCTCACCCTCGAAGGAGTATTCGTCTTGAAACGGAATATCCATTCCATCGATCGAAATACCCTCATGCCTTTTCTTTTGCGAAACGAATCTGGCGTAAACATTCATACTGATTCGCCACACATACCCATCCAGATTGTAGATTTCATCCGCCGAAAGCATGGAACGGTACAGTTC
>JAISHZ010000157.1 GCA_031262285.1 Lachnospiraceae bacterium
GGAGACTGTCTGATTTAATAGTGTTTAGGATCACTTTCAAGCCAAAGCGCTCTTCTGTGACATTATCTTTGAGCATGTTTTTTCCATAGCCCATCGTAACCGCAAAAATTCTCTCTGCACCATCTTGATCAATAGGTATCCTCACAAGCAGAACAGCTCTGGCATTCGCCGTGAAAATTCTATCCGTATCTATGCTGCCAGCAAAGAACGAGTTGGCCCATTGGGGAGTATTAACGTGCGAATCGCCCCAATAGACAGTACCTACGCCATCAACGGAAACGGTATTGTTGTATTTTTCAATTATATCTTCATTTGCGATAAATTCTTCCTTGATCATGAAGATAGATAGCTTGTTCCTATTTGGCATCGGTACTCACCACCTTTTACAGCAAATCGTTATGCTAAGATTGTCGCCTGTACAATTTCAGAAATAGCCGTCTTCCACTCCGGCGCATATTTATGACTTGCAGCTCGACACTGCTCCATAAGATCGCTTACCGCCTTAGGCTTTACACTCTGTCTTGAAAAGATAGCCTTAAAAAATGCGCTGAATTGAGCCAACGTAAGAGGCACGATTGACAATAAGCAACGCTCATCGTCGCGAGTATACCAAGAACCTATCCTAAATGTTTCAGCCGTATTTGAATCAACTCGATTCGCAATAAACAAGCCATATACGGGCTTGAAGGGGTGCGTATGCTGCATCATAACATCAGCTACATGACGCCTAACCGGTTCACCTTCCATTGCCTCTTGCCGGGAGCTTTCAGATAGGGTAACTTCAATGACAAGGACGTAGTCTTCAAACTCTGCTACTAGATCAGGGCCATTACCCGGTGCTGTACTGACAGGCAAAAAATCCTGATCAATTTTGAACCTACGCACCTCATATGGCTTATTCATGAGCGTGTTGATGGCAAGAAAGGCTCTCCACAAACTCCACTCAAGGTAAGCGGGGGCTTCGGCTTTCGGCACTCGGATTTCCACATCTCCGCTAAGACGTTGAGAATCACGCCGGGTAGCGATCAAATCCATATAGGCGGCAATTTCTTGCCACTGCTCCGCTTGCTGTCTTGCGTATATTTCTTCTTTCTTTTCGGCAATCAGTTCTTCTATCTCATAGCGCACCTGATTTATATGCGCCGGAGTGTCAAGCGGTTTTCCCACAATCGAATAGGCGATACCATGTTGCTGAATCTGCCGCAATAAATCTTCCAATACCTGATAAGCAACAGTGGCATTGTCGGTAGGCAATCGGGTGCCGTTGCAAAGAGAACGAAACAATTCCAGTAACGGCTTGTCCGATAGTAAGTCTTTTGCCAGTTCTATTGCTAAGGCTCGTTTTTCAGGAATTAATGCAATACCTTTTCCTTTAGATTGTACCATGCCTGTAGCTTTAAGGTAACGCATATTCATATCAGCGTAATCATTAAATGTGTGAGGTTTACAGCCAAGTTCAGCAGCACCGCTCGCATAAGCTTCTCGGTCAAATACACGCTTGCGATCTGCCGCATTCCTTCTGAGCCGAAGGTCTAAGAGGATATTGACAGTCTCCATGACCCCGTTAGTCGGATTTGTAGTCTGCACAACAAGAGCCATTTCTATAAAACTTACCGATGCTTCCTCTCCACGGCGCTCCAATTCTAATAGTATTGCCAACGTCCAGCATAATGGTGAAAATGTATGCCCATCATCAGCGGGTGACAAGGGAGTTGCCATTGCTCTTAAATTGCATTCTTGCATCGCAGCTACAGTTTCAGCACGTACCAAATTCCAGCCAGCAGGAGTGATCATATCAAGCTGACCAAGATCTTGTTGCGTAAAGCCCCATGAACTCTCCACTTTTGGGTATATGAATCCAAGCTTTCCCATTGCAGAACGCCATTTCCGTCCAACGCTATTGGTTTCATCTTCTCCAAGCGATACAACACCGCATTCGCCAAGCAAATGCCGGAAAGCAATATCCCCATCAACCCCTCGAATACTGCCTTGAATGGTTGACTTTGATAATGCAGTTAAACCGTCTTTGATACGCATGGCGCTTCTTACAGATGTATTTCCGAGCTGCCAAAAGCCCATATCGCTCCCCCTCAATAACCTATGAAAAGGTATTCTTGTACTTTGTTTCTGTGGGTTTCCGCGTTGTTCTGGTTGCCAAAAGAATACTTATAGTCTACAGGAATTACCTCAACGTGTTCCTTATGCTTCGAAAGGATTGCAAGCATTTCATCCTGTGTCGGTAAGCTATTAGAGGAGTAGGACACTATCAGAATGCTGTTCGAAAACTTTTTAAACAGGTGATCGAAAGCATCTGCCGCACCCTTTTTTGTTGAGAACGGGGTGGGGTATGACTTGAATTTCTTGGTTAACGTATGATGTTGAATCTCAACATCTTGCCAATCACGCGCCAAGCCCTCAACAAAATGATACCTGCGAACATATTCATTGTCAGATAATGGCGAGTAATATGGTGGGTCGATATAAACAAGGTCAGGCTGCTCTACACGAAGTTGCATAGCATCGCCGTGCCTTGAACGATTTATACGACCATTGTCAAATACCGCACGGTTCACTGCATCAACTGCTTCTAAAAAGTGCTGTTCCAAAGATTTTTGCAAATCTTTTCTTCCGTCATTATAGCGCTCACCGGTATATGTAAAAATACCGCGTGGACGCTTTTTGGTACATGCTCTAATCAGTGCTGTCATTGCTATTGCTCGTTTGTATGGGTCACGAATAGTCGCTATGTTTGTTCTTAAAGCATCAATCAAATCGTTTTCCGCATCTGTATAATAAAGGTCTTTGAATGTCGTTGCCACAAAATGGTCAGATTCTTTGTTCGGTAATAACAACATCTCTGCCTCTTGGGAAGGTAAAATGACCGTGCTATTCTCGATCATAGCCTTCGCAAATGTTGCCGACATAGCCATATAGTCATTGCTTATAACTGTTTTCCCCTGCGCCTTAAACATATAACCCACAATGCCCGAACCAGAAAACAAATCAACCATTGTCTCGAACTTAAATTGAGACGCTATTGACCATATTGGTGATAACAACTTGCTCTTTGAACCCATAAACCGGGTAGGCGGGTATGCAGAAACCTGTGGTGAGAGAGATTCTGGTGCTATTTTAATCAGCATACGTTTTTTAGGTGGGATAGCTACAATAACGTCCTCACCTTTACGATTATCACCACTGCAAGAAATATATCGTTTAGTTTGGACGACATCGATATTAAATGGACTATATAACTCGTACACCAACGGATGGTTAGAATTTGTCAAAATGACATGACATCCCATCTCATGAAGGCGCATTATTTGCTTTGATAATTCAATGTGATCTTCTTCATAAAACTGTTCTTTCGTATATCGCTTAAAATCTGAGTATGTAGAAACAGGAAGATACGGCGGGTCTAAGAAAATAAAATCATTAGGTTGAGCATAATGCTCTAACACAAGCATATAGTCGCCACATAAGATTTCTGCCTTTTGCAAAACAGACGATGCCGCATGTAGTGATTCAATATCGCAAATTTTGGGGTTTTTGTATTTACCATAGGGTACATTGAATTGCCCCCTTTTATTGACCCGAAATAAGCCATTGAAACAGGTTTTATTTAAGAAGATCGTGCGAGCAGCAGCTTCTGGCTTAGAAAGTCGTAACCACTCTTGTTCACGAACAGCATAAAACATTTCCTTCGTGTTCTCGTAATGGCTTAAATACTCTACCACCTCTTCAACGTTGTTAGCCACTTGCCGATATGCGTTTATCAATTCAGGATTGCTATCAGCAATAACACTTTTTTCAGGTTGAAGGGCAAAAAATAGCGCTCCGCCACCTAAAAATGGCTCTATATACTTCCCATATATAGTTGGTATCTTAGGGATGATTTCATTCAGCATTTGAGTTTTTCCACCAGCCCATTTGAGAATAGGCTTGGCTTGAATAATATCAAGTTTCTTTGCTACCTGACTGGCCATAGCAATTCTCCTCTCACTGAGCTGTTTTGTCTTTAATTTCCATAATATCGCTAATGTCACAGCCTAATGCAGTACAGATTTTTACGAGTACATCTGTAGTAACATTTTCGTTTTTCCCAAGTTTGGCTATTGAGGCGTGGCTTATACCAGCTACTTGACATAAATCTTTTTTCTTCATATCACGATCTATTAATAGTTTCCACAATTTTTTGTAGCTGACGGCCATAGCGCTCACCTCACAGAATAAGCTACAACAATTATAACTTAGCGGTTC
>JAISHZ010000149.1 GCA_031262285.1 Lachnospiraceae bacterium
CTGCCACTACTGCAACCAGTAATGCTGCAATCCATTTCTTCATACTTTACTCCTCCTGTTAGTTGATGGTCAATTTTTCATTGCCATGACAAAATTTTACCATTACACTATAATGGTATCCTATCAACTATTGCGATATTAGAAGTAGATGTTGCGAACATCGATGTCTGCTTTGTGCATATTAACAACATTGCTGTCGTAATCCGAAATATTGGTGAGATGGTGTTCATCAATGTTACAAAAAAGGAGGATTCTAACTGTAAAATGCAACGAATATACCAAATGACAGATCAAATTGCTCTTTCGCCCGGAAACAACTTAGCATTATTCAAAGAAACAAAAAAGGAAGGTGACGTGTATTAGTCAGCACACATCACCTTCCTACCATCTACATTTATACCTGCGCAACATCTTTCATGGAAAAGCTGTTTCGACCCATTTTGTCTTTGCCAAGACAAACTACCGTTACCATATCTCCAAGCGACAGAACATCTTCCACGCGATTGATTCGTTCTTTTGCTATTTTAGAAATATGCACCATACCTTCTTTGCCCGGTGCAAACTCTACAAATGCTCCAAATTCTTTAATGCTGACGACCTTTCCTTTGAAGATCTGACCTTCTTCAAAATCTGTCACGATCGTCTTCACCATTTCCACTGCTTTGGCGATCAGCTCTTTATTCATGCCGCAGACCGATACCAAACCTTCTTCGGAAATATCGATTTTCACTCCTGTTCTGGCGATAATCTCATTGATGGTCTTCCCTCTTTGACCCACGACATCGCCAATCTTCTCGACATCAATAGAAACGGAAGTAATCTTAGGTGCATACGGACCAACCTCGCTGCGGGGTACCGCGATCACCGGTTTCATACACGTATCCATGATAAAGCCTCTTGCTTCGCGGCAAGTTGCAATCGCTCCTTCCACGATGGCCTTCGTCAATCCATGAATCTTGATGTCCATCTGAATCGCCGTGATCCCTTCGCTTGTCCCGGTTACTTTGAAATCCATATCTCCAAAGAAGTCTTCCAATCCTTGGATATCAGTCAGTAATACAAATTCATCTGTGTCTTCTCCCGTTACCAAACCGCAGGATATCCCGGCTACCATTTTCTTAATGGGTACCCCCGCTGCCATTAAGGACAAGCAAGAGGCACAGGTGGAAGCCATGGATGTCGATCCGTTCGATTCAAAGGTCTCCGATACAGTACGAATCGCGTAAGGGAATTCTTCTTCTGACGGAAGTACCGGTAATAAGGCACGCTCCGCGAGTGCGCCGTGTCCGATTTCGCGTCTTCCCGGTCCCCTGGATGGTTTCGTCTCTCCAACAGAATAGGAAGGGAAATTGTAGTGGTGCATATATCTCTTACTGACTTCATTTTCATCTAAACCGTCAAGCTTCTGTTGCTCAGAAAGCGGCGCCAATGTTGCGATATTGCAGATCTGTGTTTGTCCTCTGGTAAACATCGCGGATCCGTGCACCCTCGGAATCAAATCTATTTCAGCTGACAAAGGACGAATTTGATCCATCGCTCTACCGTCCGGTCGTTTTTTGTCTTTGAGGATCATCTTGCGTACGGTTTTCTTTTCATATTGATAAACTGCCTCAGACAGCATAGAAAGCCAATTTGGTTGATCTGCAAATGCTTCTTCAAGTTTCTTGGTAATCTCTCGAATGTTTGCTTCTCTGGTCTCCTTGTCATCCGTAAAGACTGCTGTTTCCATATCAGTCGCAGGGACAAGTTCTTTCATTTTCTCAATCAATTCTTCGGGAATCGTATAATGTTCGTACTCATGCTTTGCTTTGCCTTCTTTGGCTATGATATCCGCCATAAAGGCTAAAATGGTCTGGTTGGTGTCATGTGCCAAATAAATCGCCTCAAGCATTTTGCTCTCAGGGATTTCATTCGCACCAGCTTCAATCATCATGATCTTAGTCTGTGTCGAAGCGACTGTGAGGTTGAGATCGCCGTTTTTCCATTGTTCTTGCGTGGGATTAATGACAAATTCTCCGTCCACAAGTCCAATCTGTGTCATCGCGCATGGTTCTTCAAATGGAATGTCTGATATCGCCGTTGCAATCGCAGAACCCAACATCGCCGCTACTTCCGGTCTGCATGTAGAATCCACGCTCATAACCAAGTTACTCAATGTCACATCATTGCGATAATCTTTGGGAAACAAGGGGCGCATTGGTCGGTCAATCACGCGACTGGTCAGAATAGAATTTTCACTCGCTCTGCCTTCTCTTTTGTTAAATCCGCCGGGGATCTTGCCCGCAGCATAAAGCTTTTCTTCAAACTCCACACTCAAAGGAAAGAAGTCGATACCGTCTCTTGGTTTCGTAGAAGCTGTCGCAGTTGAAAGCACCGATGTGTCCCCATAATAGAGCAACACCGCTCCGTTTGCTTGCTTTGCCACTCGCCCAATATCCACTCGCAGCGTCCTTCCTGCTAATGTCATCGTATAAGTTCGATACATAGTACCTCCGTTCTGCCGCCTCTTTGGCGGCGTTCAACTCTTGGAAAAGGCGGAGCAGCCGCATCGTCTGACTACTCCGCCTCACTTATCTTGATTTGTTTTAGATGCCTTTCTCTAGTTCCTCTGCATGAAAATGATTATTTTCTGAGTCCGAGCTTTTCGATTAATGCACGATATCTCATGATATCTTTGTTCTTGAGGTAATCAAGTAAACCTCTTCTTTGTCCTACCATCTTGAGCAATCCACGACGGGAATGGTGATCTTTCGCGTGAATCTTTAGGTGATCGGTCAGTTCTGCGATTCTTGCCGTCAAAACTGCGATTTGCACTTCCGGTGAACCGGTATCTTCCGGGGTCCTCGCGTGCTTGGCAATAATCTCTGTTTTCTTTTCTTTGGATATCATAGGTGCTCCTCCTTCTTGAAGTTCGCGATATGCCGAGAAATGGGGCGGAGTCTTCCCATAACTAAGCATTCGCACAATAGTTTGTCCGCAGACTTCCTTACTTTATCATATTTTATGGAAATCGTAAACTATTTTTTTGTGGTTTTTATGTGAATTTCTGAATGTTGCACTTCTGAACACAAAAAAGCGACAAGACCGATGGAAATGGCTTGTCGCAAAAGTTGTTTTGGGAGACTTGGTTGTTTTTTTGCCTCTCAATCATATAAGATCTGCACCGCTCTGACGGGAGTACGATAGTTGTATTTACTGATCTTAATGCCCGATTTGGGGCTGCTTGCGTGGATCACTCGCCCACCGCCAATGTAGATCGCAACGTGATTGATCGTTCCGGAACTATTTGCGTAAAATACGAGATCACCGGGTTTTAAATCTTGGATGGATATCTTTCTGCCTTCCTTTGCCTGTGCTCTGGAGGAGTGACTCAAGGTAATCCCAAAGTGCTTGTATACTGAGAGAACAAAGCCGGAGCAATCCGCGCCTCTGGTAAGGCTTGTTCCACCCCATACATACGGGTTGCCCAAAAATTCTTTCGCATAGTTAACCAGATCCACGCGGACGTCTGACACTCCCGGACCATAGAGTAGTTCCGTCATGGTGACTGCTGTTTCCAGTTTTTCTTCTACGGTTACAAATTCAGCGGAGACGTAGCCTTCTTCGCCGTCAATGGATATCTTCACCCATTCGCCGAGCGCTTCGACAAACTCCAACTCTTCCCCTTCCGGTACTTGGGTTAAGACAGCGCTTTCGGTATTGGGTTCGTCGCGTACGCGTAAGCCATCGGTATTCGCTCTCGCTACTGCGATCGCCAAATCTTCTGCACGTACTCTTGCTTCAGGTCCGATCAACAGGTAGTCCAGATTTACGTATCCTTCTACTTCACCGGATTTTATGTAAGCCCATCCGTCTTGTGTGGTGATCACCTCACAAGCGGAATCTTTCGGCATTTTCCCGACTAGTTTGCCTTTCGTGGAGGCTTCTGCTCGAACATTGAGATTTCCGCTTTCGACATTGGCAATCCCGATGTTGGTGTATCCCCAAAGCGCACCTTTCGCATCTTCTGCTGCTTGTAAGTATTCTTCCTGCGTCAAGGTGACTCCGATCATCGAACCGATTCCGGCGGATTCCGGTAAATTGCTTTCTAAGGCATCGATTTGGAGGGGTGCGATCGATAGGCATACCGCCATGGTTAACGCAGCTATCTTTTGTGTACGTCGTTTGTGCGTGGATGTGATTTGATCGCGTTTTGTTGTCTGTTTGTATATTAATTCTGTTTTTTTCATATCGAATCTCCGTAGATACCGGTAAATTGAATCGTTTGTTTCTTCTCTGATTTTAGTTCCAAAATGCATTGCGAAGTTGTCATGAAGTAATGAATTTCTTTACGGTTTTGTTACGATTTTGTTACGTAAGGGCATTATAGCAAACCCCTTGTCGTGTGTCAACATAAACGATATCACATTTTCGGGATATTTTGGGTTTGAGTTGGAATTTATGCGTTCACTCCGATACGTTGAGAGCTGTGTTTCCCGGACGAACCGTACAGGGCGGGGGGGGGTGGGGGGGGGTTGGGGGGTGTGGTTTTGGTGGTGCCAAGCCCCCTAAAAAAATACAACAACAAAATCACAAAAAGAAAAATTTATCAAAAAACCAAAA
>JAISHZ010000181.1 GCA_031262285.1 Lachnospiraceae bacterium
TCTCTGATATATGTCACTACACAGGTAATCGCACCTGCGCTCAACATCATCAGTAACGGAAGCGTTTTTCGTTTCATCAAAAACCTCCATTATATGACGGTCTCGGTCTTTCCCACCGCACGAATCCGAAACTCCCCTGTTTCCGGATAAAAAGTAACGGTTCTACCGTAATTCAATCCGGTATCTTCGGCAAGAATGGGGATTCCCATTTGTTTGAGTTTCTCTTTGGTGGCTTCCACATTGCGTTTTCCCACCAAGATCGCATCGCTTTTGCCTTGAATGTGAAACATTGTGGCGCCTCCGGCTATTTTCGCCACGAGATTCCTACGCTTTGCTCCGGATCTTTCCATTTGTTTTACCAGTTCTTCGATACCGGTATCAGCGAATTTCGCTACATTATATTGGCTATTGCGGATCTGTGTACTGTCCGGCAGCATGATGTGTGCTAGTCCTCCAACCTTGGTGGTCGGATCACGAAGGGCTATCCCTACACAGGAACCCAACCCCAATGTCGTAACACCGTTGGGGCTGATGCATACTTTTAAATCCGCCATCCCTACTTTGATTATCTCACTCATTCTATTTGTTCCTTCTTAGTAAACGTCGGATTACATACGTATCTATACGGCAATGCCTAATGATTGTAGGATCTTTCCATAAGACTCTAAGTCCGGAACCAACATAAAGTATCCTCGGATCTCGTTTTCATCGGAAAATTTGGATTCGATTAGAAGCATTTTGTCGCCGTATATCCCAAATTGTACCGCAGGTACGCTGAGTATCGCACTCGCCATATCAACCGCTAAAGAAGGCGGCGTCGGGAAAATCTTTAGCTGGGTCAGCATGGACATGGAATTTAAGTATGCTCCCGTAATGATATTCCCAACTTCTTGCATCGCTGACAATTCCATCTCGGTGAAGTCTTCACCGGGATCTCCCATCCCATACATGACTTTATTGACCAAATGCTTTGCATCTTGCTTTTCTACCATGAAGATAATACTACCGGTGATGTCGCCTTCTACCCCCAAATAGATGCCGACCATCTGCTGTTCTTCCCCGCCCATCATCGTTCCGATATCAGCAAAATCCAAAAGCTGTACGATCGGAACATCCATATCGACTCGACAGTTCATCATTTGAGAAAGCGCTGTCATTGCGTTACCTGCGCCGATATTTCCTATTTCTTTTAAAATATCATGGTACATCGACGTTACGTTTTCCAGTGAGATTTCGCCCATAGTTACTCCAGTCTACGCGCTTTGGAACGCGTGTCAATCAATTCTTATTCAAATGAAATCACGATCAGTCACCATTTTGTGCTTCGCGAATCCAGCGTATCATAGCAACCTATCCAGTTGCAAGCCATTGCGCGAGATATCACCTGTGAATAGTAACCACAATTATGCCAAGATATACCTCGAAATATTCTTAGGTATATCTTAGCACGATTTGTTCCTTTTTTCACGATTTTTTTATTCCAATGTGACAGAATTTAAATCCAAAAGCGAAATTAATCCTCTTTCGTACTTACCGATGCCGTTGATGAAATTTTGCTTCTCTTCTTTGGAGTCATAGGCTACTTTTTCTATCTGCGTGTTATTCAGTGTTACTACTTCCTTGACAGCGTCTACTATGATGCCGACACTTCCCTGTTGCTCTAATTTCAAAATAATAATCCGTGTATTCTTGCCAATACTATCTTCCGGCAAAGACATTTTTAACCGAATGCTCATAACCGGGATGACTTCTCCTCTTAGATTGATCACGCCCTTTAAATAAGAGGATACTTTTGGCACTCTGGTAATGTGCTGCATTCTAACGATATTTTCAATATATTGAATGTCGATACCGTATTGTTCATTGCCCAACTGGATCACAATATATTGTGTATATTCGATAATTTCCTGCTTCTCTTCAACGGAAGCTTTGCGATTCGCCGCTACGGCTTTTTCTGCTTTCACCATTTCCATTGCGTCAGTCTCTCCCTTCCCTTAAATCAATGCGTTTGCATCTAGGATCAACGCCACTTCACCGTCTCCCAGAATCGTCGCACCACTAATATACTTACATTGTCTGATATATTTACCCAAAGATTTGATGACGATCTCTTGTTGTCCCATCAGTTGATTCACCACGAGACCTGCCAATTTTTCGCCTTTCTTGACGATCACGACGATCATATTGGCTTCAGGGTCATTCTCCCCTTCGATGTCGAGTACTTCTGATAAACGGATCAATGGGATGACTGTACCGCGCAAGTGAATCACTTCTTTATTTTGGACCAATTTGATTTCCTTGGGTGCAATGTCTTCTATGGTCTGGATCGAACCAAGGGAAATAGCGTATTTTTCATCTCCTACCACTACCATCAACGCTTGAATAATCGCCAATGTCAACGGTAGACGAATAATCCATGTGCTGCCTTCGCCCAGTTTGGAGCGAACTTCGATTTCGCCGCTTAGCGCTTCGATTTTGGATTTGACCACATCTAAGCCTACGCCTCTGCCCGATACATCCGTAACCACCTTCGCTGTAGAGAAACTGGGAAGGAATAATAAATCTATGATTTCTTTTTCGTTCATATTGGCGACATGGTCAGGTGTTACGATTCCTTTTTCGAGCGCTTTGGCTTTGACGACTTCCACGTCAATCCCATTTCCGTCGTCTCTTACTTCAATCACGACATTGTTCCCATCTTGATAAGCGTCCAGGAAGATAGATCCCACTTCCGGCTTGCCACGCTGTGCTCGTACTTCGGCGGATTCCAATCCATGGTCAGCGGAATTGCGAAGCAAGTGCATGAGAGGATCGCCGATTTCATCCACTACAGTACGATCCAGTTCGGTTTCTTCACCGGACATATAGAGTTCCATCTTTTTGTTAAGACTCTTGGACAAGTCACGTATCATTCTGGGGAATTTGTTCACAACACTCTCGATTGGAACCATTCGAACTTTCATGACTGATTCGTGTAAATTGGTTGTGACGCTTTCCAAATACTCGATTTGTTCATTCACACCGCTGGTTAGATTTTGTTCGCGATTGGAAACAGAAATCAAAGAATTCTTCGCAATGATCAATTCACTGACTAAATTCATGAGCACATCTAATTTTTCAATATCTACGCGAACAGTCCGATTCACCACGGGTTTGGAAGAAGTTTGTTTCTTTTCAGAAGCTTTGCCAACAGGTGCAGGCGTGTTTGGTTTTATCTTCGCCGGTTCTGTAACCGCAGAAGTAGTAAAAGTCGTCATTGCTGTGGTATCTTCAGCGACCGTGGTCACCTCTTCCTGTTCGTTTTCATCTGTTTCGATCTGAGGCTGGATCGCAATATTGAGTTCGCCACCTACTACAGATTCAATCTCTGATACCCATCTTGCAGCTTGCAAAACCTCTTCTAAAGAAGCTCCTGTTACAACGATTACGGAGAAATCGCGATCAAATTTTTCATCTTCGATATCTTGTGCGCTCGGATGAGAAACAATCACTTCACCCATCTCTTCGATCGCTTTGAAAACCAAAAAAGCTCTCGCCGCTTTCAAGATACAAGTCTCCTGTACAAGGATCGTTAAGCCGAAGACATTTTTGTTTTGGTGACGTGCTTCTTGAATCACCTTAACTTGTGAATCGTCCAAATGAATTTGTGTCCACGCAGCCGATTGGGACGTTGCATTCATGGCATCCGCAGCAACCGGTATTTGGGCAGCTGTTAAGGTATTTGCTTGTGTAACTTCTTCCTGCGGCTGATCTTTACCTTGCAAAATATCGTTGAGTTGGCGGATCAATGTGTCAGAATCCTTTTCTCCTTCATCTCCACTCGTCTGGATGTTCTCTGTATACTCTTCTAAAGCATCGAGACATTGAAAGAGAATGTCCACCATATTCGGCTTGACCTTGATGTTGCCGCTGCGAACCTCTGAGAATACATTCTCCATATCATGGGTTAATGCTTGCATCCTTTTATATCCCATGGTTCCTGCCATTCCTTTTAGGGAATGCGCAGCACGGAAGATCTCATTGATCGTATCCATATTTTCGCTGTCAGATTCCAGTGCGAGTATTTGTGTGTTCAGACTCTGTAAATGCTCCTTGGTCTCATCCAAAAAAATTTCCAGATATTGATTTAAATCCATATCATATTACCCCCACGTTTAGAATAATTTCTTGTGCAATTTGTTCCAGAGACACGACTTGGTCAGAAAGATGTCGGTCAACGATTTGTTTTGGCATCCCGTAAACTACGCAACTTTCTTGATTCTGTGCAATGACCCATACTTTTTTCTTGGTTTTCAAGTGCTCGATCCCGACTGTCCCATCGGCACCCATTCCGGTCATCACCACACATACCACCTCTTCAAAGCCACTTTGCGCTAAGGATTCATACATATAATTGGCGCAAGGTCTGACTCCTTCTCGGTATGGTTCATCTGTATAGTGAATCGTAGAGCGCTTATGAATCTGTGTCGCGACCGTCATGTGTTGTCCGCCCATCGCCAGGTAGACCGTACCGTTGTGAATCTCCTCTCCTTCTCGTGCTTCTTTGACCTCCAAAGGACTGGCGAGATTGAGACGCTCCGCAAGCGATAAGGTAAATCCTTTCGGCATATGCTGTACGATCAAAACAGGAGCCGCTAGATTGGCGGGGAGGCTCGCAATCACTGTCTGTAAGGCTCTTGGTCCACCGGTAGAACTGGCAATTGCCACGATCTTTTTGCTCGTTGCTGAGGGTTGGGTGCGTTTCACAATATCAGCAACCCTGGAGTTGATTTCCAATTGTCTTGGTGATCGTTCTTTTCGTTCAAATGTAGGCGGATTCGCCATGACTACCCCGGATAAGACACGAAGGAAATCCGT
>JAISHZ010000195.1 GCA_031262285.1 Lachnospiraceae bacterium
GAGTATTCCCGTATTTACCAACTGTGTGAGCCATTCATTGTGTGCATTGGTAAAAAAGGAATTCGAAAAAGGCCCTTTCATTTGGAGATAGTCAGCAGTGTGGAATGTAGCGGTAGTAAATTCTCCATAACAATCCTGTCCGATCCCAACGATCTTGTGAAGCCAATCAAACGATACAAAACTCTTCATTGCCAATGTCCACAATCCGCCGCGCCCATTCCCCCACGCATACCCACCGCCAAACAACGCAACCACATGGGGTAGTAAGACCATACCGCAAGCCAATCCGGCGAACGCCAATACAAGCAGTAACAGTAAGCGGCGTCTCGATGTCCACCCATCGTTTCGGAAAGGAAGCATTTTGCTCAAAAGAAGGAGTCCTGCCGGAAGCGGCCATCCTCTCCATTCCAAAAGCGCACATCCCAATCCTTCCCATACATATAACTGCTGTGGATCTCGAATCTCATACCAGATACCCAGAATCCACAAGCCGATCATCAAGCCGATGCCCAAAGAGAGCAGACGGTCAAATGGTGTTTTCTTTTGGTACAAAAGCAGTACCAAAAGTACGACTGCCACACCCAAAGCCAAGACTCCCGTATCGCTGGGTTGTATGCACAAAAGCAGGGCACCCATGACAGAATTGAGGTATAGCAGTACGATCGCCTTCCTAGGTGTCGAAGTGGCAGGAAAGGATAAGTATCCGACAACGCTGATGGGGACTGTGACGACCAAAAATCCGGCTAACCAATTCACATTTCCGATTGTGGTCAGGAGGTGGGTGGATTCCCAATCTTGGTTTCCCCATGCAGCAAATACTCCAAGTGGATCGATGCGCATTCGATTCAAAATACCGATTGACACCAAGATCAAAAAGCTACCTTGTCCGATCCAAAATGCTACTTTCCCTAATTTTTGATCGTAACAGCGTGATACAAAAAAGTAAATACCCACAAACAAAAGTTGTGAAAAAAAACCCATATACCACTGTTCATAGCCTGCCCACGCAAGCGCTCGATAAGGACTTGCCAAGAACGTCAGCAGTTGCGTGATGAAATATACAATCATCGCACTATCTAATATGGACCATGTTCTGTTACGCTTTTTGCGTGACAAAAGGTCACCTACTTCGACGATCAGCCAAATCGATAAACAACTTATCGTCACATTTCGGAATAGGATATATTTGGCATCTCCCAGTTGCCAGTATCCCTCCCGCATATACAGAGGTAGTACTGTCCATAACGCAATGAAAAAGAATGTACATAAAAGGCCCAAATACTCCCGCTCTCTTTCTTCACCCATTCCTCACCTCACAATCTACAAAAGAAGCTTACACGAGCACAGCCCGGACAGTTCTCCCTATCGCGAACGAAGGGAAGATCTGCCGGGCTGGACTTGTTGGCTGTGATCACTTCATCAGAAGATTCTGCGAATCGCCAAGATTCGCTTGTAGTCTGCTCTTGAGATAATAATGCCGGTCTTACGTGTTGACGCATGAACGATTTGACCGTCACCAATGTACAACGCTACGTGCCCCGAATAACAGATCAAGTCCCCGGGTTGTGCATTCGCCAACCCGTCTACAGCATACCCTTGCCTGCGATCCGCTGCGGAGGAATGAGGAAGACTCACACCGAAGTTCGCATAAACGCTCATGACAAACCCGGAGCAGTCCGCGCCGTTCGTAAGACTTGTCCCGCCGTATACATAGGGATTCCCTACAAACTGCACTGCGTACTGTGCTACAGCATTGCCCATTTCACTCCCGCCGTCCGGTGGTACATAGGTAATAGGGGCAGTCTGCGCCGGTGTATTCCTTGCTGTCGCTGCTTCTGCCGCTTCTCTGGCAACCCTACGTTCTTCTGCTTCTATCGCTAATCTGGCTTCTTCCTCTGCTTTGGATTCTGCTTGAACAAATTCTCTACTCAAATCTACGTAATCCGCAGATTCCCATCCCATACCTTCTTCTACGTCGACTTTCACCCAGGTAGGTGTCTCTTCTGTTACCACCAGAATATCGCCGATCGGTACCAAACTTAATACAGGAGCGTCTGTACTCGGTTCTAAGCGAACTTTGAGCGTCTGCGTATTAACGGTAGCAATTCGTGTACTAACTTCTTTGGCTAACGCGATCGCTTCTTCTCCTGTAACGCAAAATTCGCTCTTGACATATCCCGTAACAGTTCCCGACGTAATCTGATACCATCCGTTCGTTTCCGAAAGGAAAGAGCCAACACTATTATTGTATAATTTGCCAACAATCTCACCCTTTTCGTCGGGTGTATTGCGGATATTCACGTAATCATGCACTTGCGCAATGACAAGCGTTTTCAATCTGTTATTCTCTGCTTCCATCGCCGCAAGATCAGCTTCTTGTCTGGCTTGCTGTATAACAGCTTCGTCAAGCAATTGTTCCAACTTGGTCATCGTACTGAAACTTGTCGTTGCTGCGTAAGAGACTCCTATATTTTCCTCAATGGATATGTTCACACCGCCGCCGGGTAGTAGGGACGATAATCCCGACGCCTCAACCGGTGTCTGCCATCCGCTCCATGCCACGACCGCTGCCGTCATGAATGCCAGCATCTTGATTCTTTTGGATCTCATTTCTGACCTCCGTGCGTATCTGAAAAACTTCAACAATTTATTACAAAATTATTACGGATGTAACAAATCTATCACACTTAAAGAGGCTTGTCAAGTACGCAATCCTTTTGGATTTTACAAATGATATCCGCAAGGATCCTTGCGTTCAATTGCGTTTCCGGCACATATTGATGGGCGGGATTGCGGTTGAGCAAGAAAGGAGCAATCTGTGTCTTTTTGCGGATCATGTGCCAACAACCGCAGCCGTGCTCTCCCGGATTGGATTCTCCTTCCCATCGGATCACTTCCTCGCAAATCTTTGCCCATAATTCATCCGTCAAACCATATCCTTTTCCTAAAAATGTGGTATGACTTCGCTCATTATGTATCAACACACAACCTTTGCCTTCATAAGCAAGTCGTGTAAAGCGATTGAAGGTATTCGGATAGAGTTCCTCTGTGGCTGAGCGTACTTCCAATATCCGAAGAGGCGTTTCTTGTTCTTGTGAACAAAATAGCAGCGTCACACTTCCAAAAGAAGTCGCTACATCTATATGCTCCTGCGTAAGCGGAAGCAATACTCTTTTTAATTCTCTGAGGATACGAAAAGCCGATACTTCCCGATCAATGCGCGCCTCCCAGAAGGGATACAGTAACATCCCGGAAAGAGTCGCTCCCCAATACTTTTCCATCAACGTCGGAAGGTATGGGAACAAAAGGAGCTGTGGGATCACCGCTCCCGCTGCGTCCAATTTCGCCATTCGTTCGCCATTGGGAGCTTGTAGTGTTAACAAAATCTTGTTCTCCGAAAGTTCTGTCATGAAATTGTTTCGTATGAGATTACGAATTTTGGACACTGCCGATGCAAAGTCAGGATCTCCTCGAAAAAAACAGCTATTTTTGTATGCTTTTAAGGAAGCATCAGCATTTTCAAGGATCGTTTGAATTGTGATGGGTTCTTTTGCTTGCGTGAAAAGTTCCAATAAAAAGGTAATCAAAACAGCATCCATCATTGCCGTTTTCCACGTAGGATCCATCAAAAATTTATCTCGTTTGTGATCCGTAGCCTCGTTTGGGAGCGAATCTTGTGTCGGTACTGTGATGTTGCTATCTTGTAAGAATTTGCAGTATATACTGATATTCTTGTGGTATGCACCGCCGAAACTATCAATATGGTTGATTTCAGCAATCATTCTTGCCAAAGCAGGGGGTGTCGTTCCATCAGGGAAAAAATGTTTACGCATCAGCATGGCTAAGGAATTGGACACGGTTTTGTTATGGTTATCATGTTCATGTTCGTCAAATAAGAACAACGGCTGAGCGCCTCCCATACACCCGGCGCCAATCCCCAATACAGCTGCGCACTTCCATTGTGCCTGCGCGTTAAGATCATTGTCTATGGAATATAGGGCAGTCTCGCCCATTTGCAGATTTTGTCGCTCTTTTGGCAGGCATGCCCGAAAGAGCAATCCCGAAAAATATTCATCCAAATGCGGATTCTTATGTGGTAGCAAGGTCTGCAATTTTGTTAGTTTCTCGGTATCCAGAACATCGTGTTTTTGCGGTGGCAGCAGCGAAGCGAGTATCCGTACGCATCGCACAGAGATAGCAGACAGTAAACCTCCGGATTCCTCTATGAAGTCAGCGGTAATGGATGTCGGGGCATAGCCTGTATCAACCCCTTGTTCGCAAATTTCATCATATGTAAAACCATGACTTTTGAGAAATCGTACAAACTCCTCCGAATCACGTTCATAACGTTTTCCCATCTTTGCTCCCGTCTGCGCGCCAACGGCGCGCGTACCAATCAAGACGTTTGAAAGTTCCCTTACTTTCAAACTTGCTCTCCTTTGCGCGCCACCCGATTGTATTTATTGGAATGTGCGATTGTAATATCTTTTTTTTTGTGACAAAATAAGCGATCATTTTACAAAGCCTAGTGATTTACTTTCCCTGTGCTTATTTTCTTAATCCATTTACTGCTTCGTAGACGGAATACGCACCACACGGCTTTGACAATCTGGTCGAATTTCAGACATGTATAGATCCAAAATGCAGGCCAGTGCAAGACTAGCCCAGCCAGCATACCAAGCGGGATAGAAACCACCCACAGGAAAATGTTATCTGTCAGCATCAGCATCTTGGTATCTCCCCCGCCTCGCAGCACACCCTTCGTCATCAGAGAGTTGGTTGCCTGAAAAATCATAATAATACTGATTGCATTCATCAATTGCTCGGCTACAGAAGCCGTACGAACTGACACTCGATAGGCGCTGATAATAGGAGTGCTAATCAGTAGAATAACAAGTGCGGAGAATAGACCTAGTATCATCCCAAGCCCCAGAAATGCGTACCCTTGAGTCTGCGCTTTATCTCTGTTCCCTTCGCCAATGGTCTGACTCGTGACAATGGCTCCTGCCTGAGCTGCTCCCTGTGTCAGAACCGTACTCATCTGCTGCGTTACACTGGTGATAGCATTGGCTGCCACAAAATTGCGACCCAGCCGTCCGATCACCATAGCCACGGTATTATTTCCGATTGCCAGAATCCCATCACTGATCAGAACCGGTATGCTGATTTTGATATATTCACCTAACAGATCTCTCGTCTTCATTCCCAGGTGCTTTAGACGGAAACCTATTTTCTGATCACGCAAGAGTAGGTAGCCGCAGATTACAGCAGTCTCAAACACCCTGGCAATTAATGTTCCCAGAGCTGCACCGGCAATCTCCATACGCGGCAACCCAAATTTACCAAAAATTAATATATAATTGGCACCCAGATTGACAAAGAAAGCTCCTATCGATACGAGCAGCGGCAATTTCACCTGCCCTACGCTGCGCAGCACGATGGTGCAGACCAGAGACAGTCCTAGGAAGAAATATGTAACAACCGAATACTTGAAATAGGTCGCACCCAGAGCGATAATCATGGCATCCGAAGTGTACATTCGCATGATGATATTAGGCATGAGTAATGTCGCAACGGCAAACACCAATGCCAGTCCCACAGTTAATCTGATCATGATACAGACAGTCTTTCGCAGAGCATCCGTTGCCTTTTCCGGTTCCGATTCCTTGCTCTTCATTCCCCAGTACCGTGATACTAGAACAGAAGCCCCCATGCCCAGTCCCATACAGAAGATTTGATAGATCGAGATGAACTGATTGGCAAGCGATGTCGCCGACAGTTCCGTCTCTCCAATGCTTCCCACCATGATGGTGTCCAGCATATTTACGCCAATGGTGATCAGGCTCTGCAATGCGATAGGTGTTGTCATCAGCAATACCCGCTTATAGAAGCTTCTGTCGGAAGCGATTAGTCTTTTAAAATGATTCATGGTTGTCCTTTCGTATCACTTCATATTTTCTATGCCTCAGTTCAATGGAAGGGTACTTGACTTCCCCATCCACCAGTTTTGCTGTTGACGCCCAAACTATTATATCTCAAAATGTCAATACCTCAAACGAGTTTTTTTGGAACTAAAATAAGAGTGAAAAATTCGTTGAAGTTCGTAGCTTTTGCTATGTTTGAAAAGGATGCAAAAGTTGTTACAGTTCATGCGTTCGCCGATCTACGTTTGAAGGGCAGTGTATACCGGACGAACCACGCAGAGCCGAGGGGAGTTTTGGGTGTTAGACTCTCGGAGCGTTCCGATGAGCCCAGAACAGTGAAAATGCGCGCACAAGCAAGCGCTCATTTTCACTTGGTCTCATCTCCACAGAACGTATAACACCCAAAACTCCCCTCGGCTCTGTGCGGTTCTGTGCATCGATTGGCTATAAAGGTAGAGCGGCGAACGCCTGAATTGTAACTTTTTAAGAGGAGGGACTTGCCGCTTCCGCTTGGAACTGTTATGATTCTAAGAGATTTTTGGTACGCGCGCCGTTGGCGCGCAGACGGGAGCAAGTTTGAAAGCAAGGAACTTTCAAACGCTTTGATTGATACGCGTGCCGTTGGCACGCAGACGGGAGCATGTTTGAAAGTAAGGGAACTTTCAAACGCTTTAATTGATACGCGTGCCGTTGGCACGCAGACGGGAACAAATATGAGCATGAGAGGAATAGACACTCCTGTGCGCAAGCGCAGAAGACGTGTGTTTCAAGAAGTGGCAGCGCTCGCTTACGATTCTACGAATCTAAAGGACGATATGGAAGCACTGCCATATAAAATAGTGGATTACGAAGATTCCATATATTGGGAAAGCGTATACCGAGATCGAGCGATCATCCGCGAATGTATACGCTTGGCTATGGGCATGAGTCTGCGCCCGGAAAATAGAAACGCTCCCGGTCACTTGACGGAAGGACTCGAAGAAAGCAATATTTCCGAAAAGTACTATGAACCTCCTCTGATGCAGGTCATCCCATCTGCCTGTAACGCTTGCCCGGAGAATCGTTACGATGTCACGATGGTGTGTATGGGTTGTGTGGCGCATCCTTGTCGTGAAGTTTGTCCGGTCGATGCGATCGGTATGGAGAATCGCCGCTCTATCATTGATCAGGAGAAATGTATCCAGTGTGGCAAATGCAAAGAAGTCTGCCCATATGATGCCATTTCTCATCGCAAACGCCCCTGTCGAGCTGCCTGTGGAGTGAATGCCATTACGGAGGACAAGAAACAGCGCGCTGTGATCGATGAGGAAAAGTGTGTATCTTGCGGGCAATGTATGGTTAGCTGTCCATTTGGCGCGATCGCAGACAAATCTCAGATTTTTCAATTGATTCGCGCGATGAAAGAAAACACCAAGATTATTGCTCAAGTAGCTCCCTCTTTTGTAGGGCAATTTGGTCCCGATGTGACTCCCGATAAATTTAAAAGTGCTCTCATAGAACTTGGTTTTGCGCAAGTGTACGAAACAGCGCTCGGAGCGGATGAAGCTTGTATCAAAGAAGCCACAGACTATGTGGAACGTGTCGCAAGTGGCAAACAATCGTTTATCTTGACTTCTTGTTGCCCATCTTGGGCGGTAATGGCCAAGAATCTTTTTCCGGAAACCATCTCCAATATCAGTAACGAACTGACGCCAATGGTGGCGACCGCGCGTCATATCAAACGCGAGCATCCGGACGCACAGGTAGTGTTTATCGGTCCATGCGCAGCTAAAAAATTGGAAGCGTCCAGACGTACCGTTCGTTCTGATGTAGACTTCGTCATCACGTTTGAAGAACTGACGGGGATGTTTGAAGCAAAAGGGATTTTGTTAGATCAGATTCAAAAGATGGATGAAATGCGTGATGCGACAGCCGCAGGACGTGGATATGGTGTAGCCGGAGGGGTTGCCGGTGCGATCGAACAATGTATCGCAAAGTATTATCCACGTGTTCAAGTGCGAATCGAACACGCCGAAGGACTGACGGAATGTAAAAAGATGCTATTGCTTGCGAAAGCGGGCAAGAAGGAAGGATGCTTGATCGAAGGGATGGCGTGTCCCGGTGGATGCATCGCAGGAGCAGGAACCAATATAGCCATCACCGCCGCCAAAAAAGAAGTAAGCGGATTCCAAAAAGCTGCAGCCAAGGTAATTCCCGATTCTCCACCGAGAAGATAAGGAACTTTCAAACGCCTTGATTTGAACGCGCGCCTTGATGTGAAGAGGGGGAGCTAAGTTTGAAAGTAAAGGAACTTTCAAACTCCTTGATTGATAAGCGCGCCAGCGGCGCGCAGACGGGAGCAAGTTTGAAAGTAAAGGAACTTTCAAACTCCTTGATTGATAAGCGCGCCATGGTGCGGATATGAGAGCATGAACGAGGAGAACGGCATTATCAGTGCGATCTGTTGCTTAGAACGCTACAGGCGTGACATATAACACAAGGATACAGGAGGGTATCACAATGTCTTACATCAGAACACGGTATGCACCAAGTCCGACCGGTAATATGCACGTAGGGAATTTACGTACCGCATTGTATGAATATTTGATCGCGAAGCATGAGGGAGGCAGTTTCATGCTTCGTATAGAAGACACCGACCAAGAACGATATGTCGAAGGTGCGTTAGATGTAATTTATCGAACGATGGAATATATGGGTTTGGATCATGACGAAGGTCCGGACAAAGATCGCGGGTATGGACCTTATGTGCAAAGCGAACGTATGAAAACCGGTATTTATTTACGCTATGCCAAGGAATTGGTTCAAAAAGGAGAAGCATACTATTGCTTTTGCGACAAAGAGCGGCTTGCCACATTAAAAAGTAATGTCGTGGAAGGTAAAGAGATCATGCTATATGATAAGCATTGTCTGGCTCTTAGTGAGGAAGAGGTCGAAGCGAATTTGGCGGCGGGGAAGCCCTATGTCATTCGCCAGAACAACCCGACCGAGGGGACGACGACTTTTCATGACGAGTTGTATGGCGATATCACGGTAGACAATCAAGAACTTGACGATATGGTGTTGATCAAGTCGGATGGCTATCCGACATACAATTTTGCCAATGTGGTAGACGATCATACGATGCACATCACACATGTCGTCAGAGGGAATGAATACTTATCTTCTTCCCCCAAATATGTCCGTTTGTACCGTGCTTTTGGTTGGGATTGCCCGGTGTACGTCCATTTGCCCCTGATAACGGATGAATCTCACAAAAAACTATCCAAGAGAAGTGGGCATTCCTCCGTAGAAGAGTTACTGGAACAAGGCTTCCTGCCCGAAGCGGTGATCAACTTCATCGCTCTGTTGGGATGGAGTCCGGCTGATAACAAAGAATTTTTTACTCTTGCGGAATTGATTCGTGAATTTGATTATCGACGGATCAGCAAATCTCCCGCTGTATTTGATCCGGTAAAGCTACGATGGATGAATGGAGAATATTTAAAAGCGATGGACAACGAGGCGTTTTTGGCATATGCGCTTCCGTCTCTTACGGCTGCTCTGTCTGCGGAGGGGGGCGAATGCGCTTTTGCACAAGACAAACTGCGTTTGATCGCAGAGATGATTAAGACGCGCATCGAAACGATTCAAGATATCGCACAGCAGGTGGACTTTTTCATGGTCTTGCCGGAATATGATATCTCCCTGTATACACACAAGAAAATGAAGACGGACGCAGCATTGTCCTATGAAGTGTTAACCGAAGTTTTGCCATACCTGCAAGAACAGACCGATTATAGCAATGATGCTCTCTATCAGACTCTCAGCGATTATGTGGCGCGCAAAGGACTCAAAAACGGTGCGGTAATGTGGCCGATTCGAACGGCCGTGTCGGGCAAGCAAACCACTCCCGCCGGCGCAACGCAAATCATGGAGATACTAGGTAAAGAAGAGAGTATTTCCAGAATCCGAGACGGAATCCGCAGATTACAAGCGAGTCTAGGCTAGAAGTGCGCCGTTGGTAAGCAGAGGGGAGCAAATGAAGGGAAGAAAACAATGGAAACCATATACGAGTTGAGGTTGTACGACGAGACTCTTCTGACATTCAAAATGGAGAGTGATAGCGCATATATCGTGAGTTTGCGACTCAACGTCAGACCGCTATGCTAAGGAAAGTATTGAACTTTACATTCAAGCGGCACCCTTTGCTAAATCTGCCTGAAGAGCATCTCAAAGCGATAGAACAAAAACTTCAAAGACGCGCGTCTCAGTTGCTTGATCTTGAGCACTTTAGGACTAAGCGAGCGTCACAAACCAGCACAGAGAAGCCATCTTTTGCCGAGCGTTACAAAATTGATCATTTGAATGACCTGAAGAAGGCAGATAGATTAATTCTATTAAGACTTTCTCAATATGACGGACGATAGATATCGATTCGGTTGTTATACCAAAGTAGATAAATTGTCACGAAAATACTGACTATGAAGAAATTTCTAACCATTTTTGCCGTTTGCTTCAGCAGTATCCAGTCCGTAGAGAATAATCATCGGTAAGAGATAATCGTCGATTTTCGTGTAGGCAAAGCCGCCTAAAGAGTGTGATCCTTTCCGGGAGGACTTCTCCCTCATGGCAACGATGGTTTGTGTGCCGCAAAAGCCCAG
>JAISHZ010000222.1 GCA_031262285.1 Lachnospiraceae bacterium
GGTATGAATCAGTAGAAAGGAACGTTTCCGCAACCTTTTTCTCAAGATAGCACCTGAAAATACCTTCGTCAAGAATTTTCTTTGTATTAGCTATAACGATAAATGCGAAAGTTACTATCCACGCGTTAGCCGAGCTACTTTCATATAGCATATCAATACACTACCTTTAACCACCACACCCCAAACGCAAGAATTCAACATAATGTGAAATGTAGGCAAAATAATCAGAAATATAGCATTGAAAGAAATCGAAACATCTAGTATTATAACTCTAATTCGACAAGAAAGAACCAAAATAACCCGATGAACCAGCCACGATATCGACAGTAGAGTAGAAAAATGCAGATTGAATTGGGTTTCACATCACTTTCACAAAACGAAGTAGCGAACATCTTAGGGAAAGAGCTTACCCTAGAACAAGTACGCGAGTATCTGGAACAAGAGATACATATCCGCTCCTTTCCGGAAATCTTAGCCGCTTATTATCCCGGAAGCGACATCAGAGAAAAGCTCATAGACGGTCTACAAGACCCGGACGGTAAGGAAAATAGAGACAGCACAGCAAGGCGAGTCAGAAATTGGCTGAGCGCGAAGTTTATACCGGACAACAGAGAAGATTTGATACGAATATGCTTTGCGCTCGGATTGTCAGACCATGCAGCGGATGATTTCCTCTCCTTAACCGATGAAGGACGCTTTCATTACCGCAATCCGCGCGAGCTAGCATTCGCCTACTGTTTGCGTGTCGGGAAACCCTACGCTCATGCACTCGAACTGATACGAAGCCTCAAGCCGTTAGATGCCAATGCCAAAGTGACATCCCCGGTATTTACGAAGACGATTGCAGATTCCTTTGCAACCGTGCGAGATGACGCTTCCTTTCGTGCCTTCTATATAGAAAAATATGATGCATTGGGAACCCTGCACAATACCGCATATTACAAAAGCTTTCTTCCTTTTTTAAATACCTTGATACACCCCGATATGCCTTGGTGCTTTACGGACGAGCGAAACTACACGATTGAAGAAATCGTAAACGAATACCTAAGGATGAATATCCCACTGGACAGAAAAACAGCCAAACTCACCGTGTTGCAAAAAACCATCCGCAAATACTGGCCCAACGCGACGATCGTGAAGCGAATGAGAAATCGAGAAATAGATGTCAACAGAAAGATGCTGATGCTATTGTATCTGGTCACCAACGGCTCCGTCGCCACGGAAGGATCATACACCGGCGACGATACTACGGAGGAATTGACAACAGAGGAACAATTTGAGAATCATTTTTGGGCAATGAATGCCATGCTTACCGATGCGGGCATGAGCCGCTTAGATCCCCGTGCACTATTCGATTGGTTAACGCTATATTGCCTCAAAACAAGCGCAGAAGAAGCCATGAGCGACCGCTTGCAAAGCGCGTTGAATTTCATCTTTGAAGCGGAAACGAGTTGATCAAAGGAACATTTGACTCTGCTACAATAGGAAAAGCAAAGACACTTTTCACTTTTGAGCAAACAAATGAGATATGACCAACAAGGGAGGGAGACGAAGTGGATGGCAGAAAGCCGCTTGCAGAGGGTACACAAATTATTCTGGGAAGCAAGCCATATACGATACGATCGCTAGTCGGCTTTGGCGGCACATCGTTTGTCTATTCGGCGTGTTACCCCGATGGGATACAACCAAACAAAACACATCACGTATTGTTAAAAGAACTGTTTCCATACCAACCGGAAGGTCTGATCTACCGCGAACAAGATGGGTCAATCGTCGTAAAACAAGAAGCAGCACAATATTTTGAATTATGTAAAAAGAGCTTCTATCGAGGGAATCACACACACATCGACCTTCAAAATATCCGGGCGGATATGGCAAATGTCAATATTGATTCCTTCGAAGCAAAAGGCAGTTTCTATACGGTCATTGGAAATCTAAACGGCAAAACGCTGCAAACGATCGTAGGAGAAGCCAAAACCGCACCATCGCTATCAGCTGCAGTATCTTGGACACTGTCGCTACTGGATGCTTTGGATATTTTTCATAAACAAGGGCTCCTCCATCTGGACATCAGTCCGGACAACATCCTATTGTTACCTTTGGAGAAAGGAAAATCAGAGAAGCTAAGGAAGATTCTTCTCATAGATTACAACAGCGTCTGGCATATGAACGAGGTTACCGAAGTGTCGGAACTGTATTTTAGCATCAAAGAACACTATTCCGCACCGGAAGTACGTATGAATCAGCGAAGAGAAATCTCGATGTCCACAGACTTATTTTCCGTGTGTGTGGTATTTGCAGAATTGATAAGTGGCAAACCGCTGGATTTTTCGCTTTTGTATACCGGCGGACGTATCTTGAGTGCAGATGCGGCATTGCTACAAGATGTCCCTACTGCCGTTTCCTCGAAAGTACTGTCGATCGTGAAGCGAGGCGTCAAACTACCGCCGAGGCGTAGGTACCAAAGTATCAGTGAATTGCGAGCGGAGCTAACGGAGCTTGCGGATTTGATCTATGGGCAAGACATCTTTGAGAAACTTTCCAAATTACACAACAAGCGTACCATTCCGATCATTGCCATATCCGTAACATTGGCACTCGTTTTGACCTTTACGACGCTTCATGTTCGAAACCAGAGTCACGATTACCCACAGTCAGCGCAAGAGATCAATGCCACCCAAAACGCTATGAATGCACTTTGTTCCACTATCATGAAATTGGGCATACAAATACAAAATGATTTGGATACATTGAACGCATATCAAGGCAACTACGCAGACTACAAGCAAAAGCGAACCGATCCAAAGACCCTTACAGACACTTTGATAGGGACAGAAACTTATACGATAGATGACCTCAAAGCGTATCAAACCAACGGTTCACCCATCCGATTTGACTTACTGCAAGAGCTTCTCAATGCGTCAAACGATTACAGAACATGGTCCGACAAGATGCATCAACAGTTAGTAACTGTTCTTCATGAAGAGAGCCCATACCCCAGGGAAGATCGCACTTTTATCGTGGATTTATATAAAGAGTATCTACAAAGCCAAATAAACATCTATTATGCAAAAATACAGCTAATAGTCTTACCGTTAAATGACACCGGAAAATATGATTTCTTAAAAGAACTCCCATATGTTGCAGTGTTTGGCGAAAAATTCACCAACCAAGCCTTTATTAAGGAAGAAACGGAGTTGGAAGCCATCATAGAGGCGCAATATCAACACACGCTAGACACGATTGCTCAACTGAAAGCGTATGGGATGGATGTGTAATGAACACCCAATGTCATTGCCTTATGGGGTTACATCGCGAAACGGAACAAGGAAGCTGACTCTTCGTTATTTGGCGTAGTTGACAATTGGATCTGAGGTCTTAAGCGAATGACATTGATTCACGCCATAGGTGCACAAATCGCATATCAAGATGCTACGCCCCTGCAAAATACAGTTGCGAACGATGATCGACCCACCATACGGAAGGATGATACCCATGTACAAAAAGTTCTTACTGCTTCTCATAGCCGTGCTGACTCTATGTAGTCTTGGTTGCTCTAAACAAAACAAAAACGAAACGCTGAACCTTGCGTTGGAAGCACTAAAAGAACCTTTACGTCTCATGGATCAACGCTACAACCTATACACAAAAGCGTTAGAAGCAGTAAGAGGATATGTCGAGGCGCCAACCGAAACTTCGTTAAGCACGGCGAAACAGATCTGTGCAGACGCAGCCGCGCAACTATCGGCATTGCCCGTCCCGCAGTCGAGCCTCAGTGAACAAGAGGAAGCGGACATGATCGACATAGGACTCAACGTCGCTGACTATAAAGTGCCGATTGAATATGAAGAATACAATAGACAACAAAGCATACAGAACTTAACGTTTCTCACATACTATTTAGAATTGGCACCGACGCAAGACGATCTTTTGGAACAGATCGTGAGCGTATTTGACGAAGTCAATATCGCGTTTCGAAAAGTAGATTATCTGTGTATCAACGAGCTTTTTTGTCAATTTACCGGGAAAGAAATTGATGATTTTACGAAGGAATTTTTGCCAAGTTTGTCCGCACTCAGTATAGATGGACTACCGTGGGAAACAGATAGTGTCGTGTTGGAAGTCAAAGCGAATACGCTTATGAACGATATGGATGATGCGTTAATGCTGTATGCTGAGTTTATAGGCGATCAATATGAAGTGTTATATCAAAATTGATAAGAACTATTACCATTCACACATTTACTGATCTACGTCTATAGCTTAACGCTGCACAGAACCGCACAGAGCAGAGGGGATACACTGCATTTCTATAGATCGGCGAACGTGCGAATAGTAATTATTTGACCTATCAAGGCATTATTTTTCATATTAAATACTTGCGAAGAGATGGAAATGGTGGTATTCTTTATTATGTTTACATACATTCTGAAAGAAACAAAAGCAGAGCACTATATATATTCATTGATCATGGTTGTGAACAGAGAGAGACAGACAACATGCCGGAGGTAACCTATGAAAAAAGAGTATTCCAGACGTAACAAAAACCATAACGTACAAGCAATATTGTTATGGTTTCTTTGTGTCGCGTTCGCCGTACTGCTTCCGATTCCATCGATCGGAACAGTAGCAGCCGGTGTAACGAAGACAGGAACGGAAACATCGATCGGAGGAGAGCGCTTAGATGTCATATTCGTCATTGACAACAGCGGCTCGATGGTACACGCAGACCCGGATAAGTGGGCGCTTTCAGCCGCCAATGAATTTATTGATCTATGTGACAATTCTGATTCCAGAGTAGGATACGTGATGTATGGTCATGACATCATAGCATGGATGCCATTAACCGAGATCGCGGTTGCCAAAGAAATGATCAAAAATGATATCGCTGCAACGAATTACCAGCGTAACGCGGATACCGATATCGCACTAGGTTTAGATGAAGCACTCAGTATTTTGGCGAAAGATGAAAAGGCAAATGGTAAGGACAGAAAACAAGTCATTATCCTACTTAGCGATGGCAATACGGATTTGTCCAATCATTCGGAAAATCGTACGACAGCAGAAGCTGAGGAAGCGTTGACGCAAGTGACCGCAGACCTCGGCAAAGGCTCCGTACCGGTATATACGATAGGGTTTAACCACGATGGGCAGATGGATACGAGTGTGCTTCAAAACATTGCTGAGAGTACCGGAGCGACGTTTCAAGAAGCGACAAGTGCTGAAGAAATTCAGAGCCTTATGAACAATGTTTATGGAGATCTGACAGGCTCTCCGGTTGAACGTTATACGATTATTGCGACCGGAGTACCACAGACCTTTACCTTTGATGTGCCGGATGAAACGATTTACAAAATGACTATTTCCATCGCTGCTCAAAACGACGTAACAGATATTTCGATTGTGAATCCATTAGGAAATGCGTTGAGCAATATTACGTTAAATACGGATGCCACCAATAATTACAGACAGATTACTTTATATTATCCCGATAAGGGAGAATGGAATATTACTTTTACCGGAACGGAAGGTGACACCATTGATTTTAATCTGGTAAAAGTGTACGAGATGGCATTGATCATGGAGACTCCCGAAGTGACTTCGACAGGTGTCACGTTCAATTGGCATATGGAGGATGTCGCAGGCAATGTGATTACAGATCCGGAATTGATACAAACTGCTCAAGTGACGCTACATGCCAATGGAGACAGTGTGGTGGAAGCATTTCCGGTGGGGCAGACCACAGGGACTTTTACGTTAGCTCCCGGAGATTATGAAGCGTACCTTTCGCTAGATCGACCGGAAAGAGAATCGCTGACGCAGCAGTTTACCGTCACACCACCCACTCCGGCGACAGTATTGGTGATGGAGTCTCCGATCGTTACGCCGACAGGAGTGGAGATCACTTGGCATTTGGAAGATGAAAATGGCGTGGTCATTACAGATCAAACGTTGATTCAAGACACAGTAGTAACGTTTCATGCCAATGCAGACAGCGTTTTAGAAGAACTGGCAGCAGGACACACGACAGCGACTGTAACGCTGTCGCCGGGGGATTATGAGGCATATTTGTCAGCAAGTGATCCGGATCGCGTCTCACAGACGGAGCAGTTTACGATAGAACGAGTGGCGAAGTTGGTGATGAACACCCCTACCATTGACAAAGACGAAGTAACGATCAGTTGGCATTTAGAAGAAGCGGACGGTACGCAGATCACAGATCCGACAGTGATACAAAATGCGGCGGTGACTTTCCACGCCAACAGCGACAGCGTGGTGGAGAATTTTCCTACCGGACAAACGAGCATGACATTGCCATTGACAGCCGGGGATTATAACGCATACTTATCGTTGCAGGATCCGCAATTGAGTTCCCAAACGCAGCGGTTTACTGTAGAGCAGACAGGATTGGCAAGTTGGATCATCATACTGATCATTGCAGGAGCAGTGGCGGTGTTGTTGGTCGGGATAGTGCTATTGCTGAAGAAAATCAGTGAACCGTATTTAGATGATCCTATGAGTAGTATGTTAATCGAGCTTCTGCTTCCATCTGCTACCGGAGTACAAGGTTCGGGTTTGACTACGCTGAAGCTTCCACATGTTCGAGGAAAAGTCGCACTAAGTGCATTGCTTACGAGACTTGATCAGTATACTAGCTACCAAGATGCTTTAGGACCTATAAACGATTTGCTCAAAGAAGTGATGTTATGGGCGAAAGATAAGACAACGATAGCAGTCAGTGCTCCGAATGGTCAAGGTGAATCAATCATTACCGTTGACCAAACAAAGGTAGGTAAATTCTATGAAATCACTCGATCGAAAGGGTTACAAATTAACATAGCGAATGAGGTAGGTACTTATGAGTTCAAATTGGGTAATGTGAATCAAAATGTACTAGATGACCCATTTGGTAAGGGTGGATTTAATTTTGACCGTAAGCAACAAGATGATACGGATGGTTTTACATTTTAGGCAAAACGAGAAATACAAAGTTGTAAAGAACCTAGCGTAAAAATCCAGGAACACGAATACAATAAGAACACGATGAGGGAAAATACCCAACGAGGAGGAAAAACAATGCCACTTAGTATGGAAGCACTAGAAAGATTAGAAGAGCAGTTGTTATTAAGCAAAGGCGGCGGGATCTATTATGACGCGGCAAGAGTAGAAGCGGATCCAACAGTGGCATCCCTTTTTATTGGACTAGGCGGTACAGGAGCTGATATGCTCATTCGAATCAAGAATGAAGTAACTCGTCGCATGGTTTTACCTCAGAACGATGGGAAGATCATGAGCGATACGCCCAACAACGTTGGCTTTTTGGCGATTGATACAGACGAAAGTACGCAGAAAAAGACTTGGGGTGTTGCTTCCTTTGACCGCTTTGGAAGTGAATATTGTTCCATTGCTGTGACGAACTTACCTGTAGTGGTAGCTAGTCGTATTCAAGAGGCGGAGCAAGGCAATCCCGTTTGGGATTGGTATGACGGTATCGAGCCGGTTCTGGCGAATGCAGGAGCCGGTGGATACCGACAGATCGGTCGCTTGATGCTTTTTGATAATGTTAAAATTGTATACGATTCTATAAGAAATAAAATGAATAGCCTTATGAGATCAGGAGCAACGCATGCCAATGTGTTTATCGTCGCCGGGATTGCCGGAGGGACGGGTTCAGGTACATTCATTGACATCGCATATTTGGTTCGCGAATGCCTCAGGATTGAAGGAATCGGTTCAGCTTCTCTTTTG
>JAISHZ010000231.1 GCA_031262285.1 Lachnospiraceae bacterium
ATGTTAAAATGAAATTGCGGCAGAAACTGCCCGGACGCCGAAATCATACGAAATCGGCTACACCATGTGCCGTGCACAATGTGTAAAGAGAAAACATATACAGATACTTAAGTGAAAGCGCTTAGATGTCGAGTGCTTCAAGTAAAGGTAGTTTATTCGAAATGGTTGATCTTGTCAAGCAAAAATTGGTGTTCACTTCACCGTTCACTTCGTCGGTTATTGTAAACAAAAAAGACTTCCTTTACCAAACAAATGATGTATGATAGACTGTTTCCAACTGAGATGGCTACAGTTCGATTAGTATACTCAACGAATCATCTATTAAAGGAGAATCGATTGAAATGATGTTTTCAAAATCAAAGAGTACAAATGAATTAATCGCGCAAATTAGTACCTTACAGCAAAGCAACTCCGAACTAAATTTGATTTTATCTCAGGCAAAGGAAGAAGTGCGTGAGGCTGAAGGTAAAACCAATATTGCGCAGAGAGAACGTGACCAGATGGAAGTGAGCTTCAAAAACGAAGCGAAAAATCGTGAGGAAATAGAAAACCAACGAAACACTCTTGTAAAAGAGCGTGACGAGTTAAAAGGATATCTCTTGTCTGGAAATCAACATTTACATGACGAGATAAACTACTTAAAATTCCATTCACAGCAATTATCAGAGTTGCATGACGAGGTTGTGCGCAAGCAATGGGAACATGACGATACCATGAAACAATGGAGTTGTAAGATTCCCTTTGAACGAATAGAAATTAATGAAAATGGCGATGTTTACACATGCTGTTCGGCATTTGTTAAACATGGTCATTTGATCGGTAATGCATACCGAAACGATCTTGAAGATGTTTGGAATTCTGATAACGCCAAAAAATTACGATATGCCGTGGCTGAAGGTAATTTTGAATATTGTAATGATTTGTGTCAATATTTGAATTCTGTCAACACGAATAAGTTTGTATTAGACAGTCCAATCGTTAAAAGAGAAGACATCAAATATAAGTATACAAAATGGCAAGATTGTTCCTTGAGCACACCACCTTTAGAAATCTCTTTAATCTGTGATTATACATGCAATCTTTCCTGCACGTCTTGCCGCTCCCATGTTCGAGTAAATAACGCGGACAAAAACGAGCATTTATCAGAAATGTTGGAACGCTTCGTCAGACCTGCAATGAATAAATGCGAACGGATAACAGCGTTAGGAAGCGGAGAGTTTTTTGCCAGTAAGCCGCTGCAAGAGTTTTTTAAAACCATTACGAAAGAAGAGTTTCCTGATTTAAAAGTAACTATTGTAACAAATGGCACTTTGCTAACGCCTAAAAACTTTGAAAAATTCCCAAATTTGAATGGAATGATTCAATGTATCAAGGTTTCCATGGATGCCGCACAAAAAGAAACCTATGAAAAGCTTCGGCGAGGTGGCAAATGGGAAACCTTATTAGAAAACATGAAATACCTTTCGTCATTACGTCAAGCAGGAAAGGTGCAAAAAACTGTAATCAATTTTGTTGTACAAAGCGAAAATTATCTTCAAATGCCTGAATTTGTAGAGTTGGCGCACAACTTGGGCGTAGATATCGTTAATTTTCAGCGTCTATCCAATTGGGGTACATTCCGCGAAGAAGACTTCATAAAACAAGATGTCTTCCATCCGCAAAATCCGCATCGAGAGGAAGCCGTAGCTATTCTGAAAGATATTATTTCAAACGAAAAGGATGTCGCCATAAGCGAAAATATCCTCAGTGACATGCACAAATGAATTTCTTACATTGGTCAATGACAGGGAATTCATGCTAGCACGAGGAGAAGAGATGAGAATGAAAAAAGGGTTAAGTGGGAATTCGAAAAAGCAAAATGAGATGGTTTCGGTTGTAAAGAATCAGGATACATTAGCAGGCTTGAAGCATTTCGTGTCAAAAATTGTTACAAGAAAAACGATTTATAGTGCCTTTCCTTTTTACAATGAGTTAGATTTATTGGATTTTCGTTTACAGGTACTATCACCGGTTGTAGATTATTTTGTCGTGGTTGAAGCCACACATACATTTACGGGTAAAAGCAAGCCACTGTATTATCAAGAAAATAAGCATCGGTTTCGCAGATATGCCAATAAGATTATACATGTTTGTGTGGATGAACTTCCAGCCGGAGGGAATCCGTGGGACATGGATTACTTTCAGCGTAATGCAATCATGCGAGGACTGACAAAGGCGAAACCCGATGATATTATCCTGCTGTCGGATTGTGATGAAATAGCCAATCCATCAACTGTTCTAAAGCTGTATAACATGGATCTGTCTAAGCCGCTTAGTATCCCGCTTTGTATGTGCTATTACTATATGAACTGCTTAAATGTGACAGCGCCTTACTGGTACCGTTGTAAGGCTGTCGCATATCAAACATTGCTTAGCTCTACACCCCAAGAAATGCGAATGTTTGAATTGTCGGCTGAGAATTTGAAAGAAAGTGATTCGTTGTATCCGGGATGGCACCTCAGCTATTTGAACGGTGTAAAGGGAATTCAAGATAAGATGAATGCGTTTGCTCATCAGGAGTATAATACCGAGGAATACGTGGGAGCAGAACATTTGCAAGATTGCATAGCAAATGGAAAAGATTTTATCGGTCGTCCTTATGAGTATTGGGTGATAGATCCGATTACATTTTTGCCTCGTTGGGTGAATCGCCATTGTCAAAGGAACATTTCCGATTTTCGATTGCTATCTGCAGCAACGCAACGGGAGCATTCGAGCAAATTTCAAGAGATTATTGCAACACCGTATTCTCAAGCATTTGGTAAATATGAGATGTCGTAGGTTACGATTATGGTCTTGCTTCCAATACTCCCCATAAATGATGTATGGTAGACTGTTGCCAAGAGAGCGACAGTCCGATTGGTGTATTCGGCGTCACAAAGAAGGATATCGTGTATATACGGCTCTACCGCATTGAGTGTTCGCGAAGAGGAGTTCATGAATATAAAACCTTCTACTATATCACCTATATATAATACGGAAAAATATATCGACAGTATGACAGAAAGACTTCATAACATAACATCTGATGATGTGAATGGCGGTCCGTATGGCAGGCACAATTAGGAGCAGCAGTAACAATCGGAAAGGACATCAAAAGATTGAAGAAAGCATTGATAATTGGGGCAGCGGGATTTGTAGGCGGTTATTTAATTCGAGAGTTGGCAGACACATTTGAGGTACACGCGACGAAACTTCCCGAAGAAAGCATAAACAACTCGCAAGCGATCGCACATGATTTGGACATATTAAAGAAAGAGGATATTGTTACACTTCTATATGAAATTCGTCCTGATGCCATCTTTCATTTGGCGGCACAGAGTTCAGTCGGTGTTGCGTGGCGTAATCCCGGTTTAACAGTGGATATCAACATCAAAGGCAGTATCAACGTCATGGACGCGGTACGGGAGTTGTTTTATAAGCCAAGGATTCTATTGATTGGATCCGGGGAGGAGTATGGTCATATTCGTCCGCAGGATACCCCGATTCAAGAGGAAACCATCCTTCGTCCGGGCAACATCTATGCGGCGACGAAAGCCTGCCAGAATATGATCGGCAGCATCTATGCGAAAGCATATGATATGCAGGTGATGATGGTTCGTGCGTTTAATCATATCGGTCCGGCGCAGGCGCCGATTTTTGTGGTATCTGATTTTTGTCATCAGGTGGCAGAGATTGAAAAAGGGTTAAAAGAGCCTGTGATGATGGTGGGGAATCTGGAAGCCAAGCGGGACTTTACAGATGTGCGTGATGTGGTGAAGGCTTATCGCTTATTAATGGAACACGGTGAGCCGGGTGAAACCTACAATGTGGGGAGCGGACAAGCCCGTTCGATTCGAGATGTATTAGATTTAATCATTGCCAATGCTACGACACAGATACAAGTTCAGATTGATCCAGCGAAAATTCGACCGGTGGATGTGGCGATCATTGAGGCAGATATCACCAAACTGCAACTCTTAACCGGCTGGTCCCCGACAATCGCATTGGAACAGACGATTCGAGAAACATTGGACTATTGGAGAGATCAATTACATACAGTATGAGAAAGATGCGAATCGTCGGATGTATAAGAAACAATGCGAAGAGATGCAGTTTCTATAGAAAGGAGCCCCAATTTGAAAGAGAATGGCTTATTTACAACAGAAGGTGTGACACTGTCTAATCGGTGTTTGCATACACCCAATTGTTTTGCCAAGCAAAACTTGCTCTATGTACAAGAAGTGGGGCAATTGAAGAGTTTAACGCCTCATAAAAACGAAAGATCAGGATTAGATTCGTTTTTATTTCTATGTGTGACAGCGGGAACCGGAACCCTGGAAGTGGACGGTAAGCAGTATGAAATCAAAAAAGGAGACTGCGCCTTACTAAATTGTATGCAACCATATTCCCACATCAGCAGCGCTCAGGATCATTGGGAGTTGGCATGGGTTCATTTTAATGGTACCATAGCAAAGGCGTATTTTGATTTCTTCTATCAGTCAAATCAAGATGAAAATGTGGTCTTTGGTACCGAGACGCGGCAGTGGCAAAGTATCGTGACGAGTCTACTGGAGACGCAAAAGAGCAAGAGTATCATGGCTGAACTGGAAAGCGGTGAATTACTGTTACATCTATTAAATTGTTTGGTTGGAGCCGCGATCAAAAGCAATACATTGACCGAAGATACGGATGGTACATGGTACAAAGAAATCCGAGAATTGATCAATGAGCGCTATGCGGATCCGAGTCTCATGGACGACCTGACCAGCCGCTTTGGGTTGTCTGTTGAACTTTTAGACCGGCGGTTTCAAAAGCAATTTGGGATCGGCTTACAGGAGTATATTGATAACAGGCGGTTGAATGCGGCCAAAGAATTGCTCCGGTTTTCGATTATCCCCGTTGAGGACGTTGCACAAAAATCCGGCTTAGGGGATACCGACATCATGCAGCAAATATTTCTGGAAAACGAAAATATGTCTGCACAGGAATATCGCAGCAAATGGGCACAATGGATTAAATAACATACAACGGAGGTTTCCATGAAGAAGGCATTAATTACAGGTGTGAACGGACAGGATGGTTCTTACTTAGCGGAATTGTTGTTGGAAAAAGGCTATCAGGTTTATGGTCTGATTCGCAGAAAAGCCGTACAAGAATATGGCAACGCCGCACATTTACAAGACAAGATCCAATTTATCTACGCAGATATGACGGATCTGGTATCGCTCGTTCATGCGATGCAACTATCTCAAGCAGACGAGGTATACAATCTGGCTGCGCAGTCATTCGTAGGCACATCGTGGCAACAACCTCTTGCCACAGCGCAGATTGATGGCATCGGTGTAACCAATATGTTGGAAGCGATTCGGTGCACGAAACCGTCGTGCAGATTTTATCAAGCCTCTACATCAGAGATGTTTGGTC
>JAISHZ010000255.1 GCA_031262285.1 Lachnospiraceae bacterium
TATACGCACTTGCTTGAAGAGGCTAACAAGATTTTTTTACTGATAGGTCTACAAGTTCAAGGCAATGGTAAGATACAACGAGTCGTTAAAGCGGAAACTCTCGTCGAAGTAGATCGCCGTGTAAATTCATTACGAAGCAAGCTGTATCACCGAGCTATACACGATGAAGTGAAACTCTATTGCATCAAGGATTATTTGCGGAAAGATTACTATGACGCAGTTTTTGAGGCATGCAAAGGATTGGCACAGCGTGTGCGCAACTTAACGGGTCTTAATGACGATGGTGGCAGGCTTTTTCAGACCGCGTTTTCACAGAAAGATCCATATATTTTTATGAATGCTTTACAGACAAGCAGCGAAATTAGCGAGCACACCGGTCTTAGCGAACTTTGAGCGCAATCTTTCATTTGGTGCGCAATCCCGCCGCACATACTCCGAAGATTAACTGGATAACGGATGAAACCAAAGCACTTGATATACTTACGGTAATTTCTGTGGCACACAAATACTTGGATGAGTGCCACCGCATACCAGGGAAATAGGGGGAAACAACAATGGATAACGAAAAACTGGATGGTCATTCGATGGATATAGAGCAGGCTGACCGCGACTAGCTGCGTTCGGTGTTTCCGCAGTGCTCTTTGTCGAGGGCAAGCTCGACGTTGACCGCCTCTTGAACCTTTGCGGCGAGTATATAACCGACGATTTTGAGAAGTACGAGTTCAAGTGGAAGGGCAAATCCGACTGCGTTCAGCTTGCAGGAAAACGCAGCGCCGGAACTCTGCACTCCTGCCATGAGACAGCGTGGATTGGGACAGTACCCGCAATCTCTACATAGAGGGCGACAATCTTGAAGTGTTGAAACTCCTACAAACCACCTACTTCCGCAAGGTGAAGATGTTTTATATCGAAATAATCACTCCGAGATTGATACAATTTAACGATTGCCAAATCCGCCTGTCAGGGGGCGTGCAAAATCCTCCGTGGGGTGTGCATTGCGATAACATATTGGGTTTCTATCTGTTTCTCATTCGGTTTATTTCATTATGTCGGAGGAATTGCACATGAGCTATGATTGGAAACAGCTAAGTACAAAAATCGCGAAGGTAGGAATGATTTTCTTAGCAACGGGCGGCATAGCAGCGCTTGGTGGTGCAGCCCCGGTTGCTGTCCTTCTTGCCGGTTTAACTGGCGAGGCTATATCTAGTGGTATTGGAGAGATAACAGAGGGTATCATATCTGGCATTCAACCCAAAGAGCACGGAGTTATTACAAGATTCCAGAGGGCGATCAGCGACTGTGTATCAGAACAATTAAAGCAATCCGCTTGTCCCAAAAAGAACATGAAGTCGCTACAAAATGACATAATAGACTCTTTTTTCAATGAGCCAGTTAATTTGATTGTTTCTTCCACAGTCGAGCCGAAAAAGGCTATAAAATGTATTAAAGAATCCTTTGATAGGTATATTCCTACCTATAATATGTCTGACGAGCAAGCAATAATCTTTGTCGACAACCTCTTTACTCGCCTTGGAGGCATTATAGATAATGACCATGAATTCACAACCGCAGTATATTTAAGCGGTATCATCGCAAAAGTAAAGTCATTGCAAAAAACAGCAGACGAAACACTCCGTGTTACATCTGGAAATGACGAAAAACTAAGTGAATTGCTTGCGGTTTTATATAGATTGATGTCGCATTATGAAAGTAAAAGTAATTATATAGCGTTAATAAAATCGGAATCAACTAAGTATATGTTTGTGTTCGAGCTTGATATAAATGGACAAGCAATCGAATTATCGCTCTCCACTCGAAATGCCTTAAGAGATTGGTTTTATGATTACGCACGGGAAGACCTTTCTACAGTTTCAGATGAGCATCTCATTGACACTTTTGAGGTAATTATTAATGATTCTCGCATTAATCAAGCTCAGAGAGAGATTGACAGAATAAACTCATCAATTAATGGCGGCGAAGTCTTGGATGCACTCAATGATTATCAATACTCCGAATCGAAGAAAATCGTCAACCACATCAAAAAAGAGAATGAGATAAAAGCCGCAGCTATCAAGTTCTATTTGAGCGATCGTATGGGATTTGGTATCTTCAACACGCTTGAATACGACAGTCTTTTGGAAATAATTTTTTCCATTCTGAAACTTCCGTATTATGACACATATGAATTTGATAATAATCGCAAATACATTATGCTTGAAGTCTATATTAACTTCAATGGGTATAATGAGCATCATGAACGGTTTATGGTACACATGAAAAAAGCCGATGTTGAATCGTGCTTTGGCGGGTCTGGAGTGTATGATTTATATGGATGTGCTGTATTTGATATGGGTGGCTTCAAACGAGTGGTCGCTCCATATTTCTATCAACATCTTGGAAGTTTGAAGATTAATGATAATTTCGATTTTTCAAAAAATAAACGAATTCTAAATCTAAATAACTATTATATTGGATTAAAATGATGGGAGGTGTCCAATGGAACGTTCATATGTGCCAATTAGAAAATTCTACGAAAAATGTTTGCCAGCGGCTCGTGCTAATGGGTATCGTTATGTTGTGTGCTTGTTAGCACGTGAAACGGGTGTTGATGACTTGTATCAAACCCTTAAAGTACAGTGGGATGCGCTTGATGATGTTACAGGAAAAGATTTTCTATTTCTCTTTGCCGGAAAATATATAGAGGATGACGTTCACTCAGGTATAACATATGATGACGGAGTAGCTATTGCTTATACTGAGTTTATGCATATTCTTAATCAAAACCCTCGAATGCAATGGGGAGATTATTATGATTTTCGCAAAAGAGAAGAACGAGCAAAATATACCCCTGATTTGCCTTACGAGCAAACAAAACACATTTTCGAATTGCAAAGACATTTTGGTTTATCAAGAAAAGATATTCCTTGCCTAATGTTTACCAATCTTGACACGGGAAAGAATATTCGGGTGACTTTTGAAAGCAGTAATCTGTATGCGCTTATGAATCGAATTCTATGCGAAGTGGAAAATGCTTTCTTAATAATTGATGAATTAAAACAGAGAATTGCACAATTCGAAGATATAAGGCGATCCGATCTTTTTAGAAAGTATATAGCACGAGAGGATCTTCGCGCCGGGCTGAATCGAATTGCTCAGATGTTACTCCCAGAGTATCGGGAAATTCTCCTTGATTGCATGGATAACTTGGTTTTTGGAAACGGTCGAATTGATGATTTTTTTTTAAAGCGTCTAAATGCTTTTGTTGGTATATCCAAATCGATGTCAAATATTGATATAACCGACATTGAATATATCATTGAAAACAAAGAACCTGAACACTCTCTAAAGAATTTAAAGCGCATTAATGAGCGTATCGACTACATTATTGCAAATTGCAATCTTCAGTCGCATTAATCGCAGTAGAAAAAACAGCCCGCCGATGGCGGACTGTTACAATGCATTAGGAAAGTATCAGTTTCAGAGCAGAACAAAAGCAGCTCTGAGAAAACCTCGAACTGCTCTGAATGTGATTCTTTCCTATTGTACCAACTCGCGGACTATTTTCTAATAATTCGATATAGAATTAGTATTAAAAAACATTTCTTCGAATTATCTGAAAATACACATTAGTTTTAAGCTGAAAAAAGTGTATCATAATGCGTGACACTTGACAAGCCATCGCGATAGCGATTTGGTACAATGTATCTTATTATGCCTGTATTGTTGTGGTCAAGCTTTTTTGTAACATTAAAGGTTAATAACTCCACTTTCCCACCGGATATCTTGGAACAAAGCTTGAATATATAAGGCTTGGGAGGCAATCCATTCGGTGACTTTACTTTTCATGATATCCGTGATGTCGGAAGCACTATACCTTTCATCTGCTCCTCAAATTACACCACGCACACGCACATAAATCAAGGAGAAATTTTGTGTCACTCCAAGCGGCGCGGGGATGGATGAAATTATACGAGAGGAATTCATTGACGGTTAAATGCCAAGAGCGGGAGGCATATGGTGTGCTTCCCGCTCTTTAACTATTTCTATGCCCATAAAAGGCGCTTATCTTGCGCCGTCCGATTATAGGAACCCGGTTTTGGTTTCTATGATAATATCACTTCCACGCAGTGTATAAACCGGCGATGACCTGCTCAATAGGCGCTTTATTGATTTCGACATCTAAAATTCCGTCGGAGTCGGAAAGCTGCTTGAGCAGGTTTTTTATAGGGTGTTGTGTGACGTCTACCTCATATTCATACACACCGTTTTCGGTGCGAATCAGTTTTCCGGCGTCAAAATTCGGCACAGAGCCGTTCGCCATGGTAACGCAAAATCTCGTGAGATTGCCTGTAATGTTACGCAAGCCGTCAAAGCTGCCATCGTAGGCTATTTTGCCGCCCGAAATCATGAGGATTCGCTGTGCCATTTCCTCAAGGTCGTCCATGTCGTGACTGGTAACGATAATCGTCACGCCATCGTCATGATTGATACGCTTTAAAAAATTGATCATCTGCCGTTTCGCGACGACGTCAAGTCCAAGCGTAGGTTCATCAAGAATGATAATCTCCGGCGAATGCAACAGCATCATGGCAAGGTCGGCTTTCATACGCTGCCCCAGCGACAGCTCACGGGCAAAAGTTTTCAGCAAGTCACCGATGTCGAGAAGTTCCGTGACCATTTCAAGGTTGCGTTTATAGAGATCATCAGGTATATTCCACACAACCTTTTTCCACTCGTAGCTCTGCGACACCGGATGATCCCACCACAGCTCCGTGCGGTTTCCAAACAACACACCCAAGCGGCTCATCACATTAATGCGGTCTGTATACGGTGACAAACCAAGCACCGAAATATAACCCTCTGAGGGTACAAGCATACCAGACAACAGCTTCATTGTCGTGCTTTTACCCGCGCCATTCGGTCCGGCATATGCGACAAACTCTCCGCGCGCAACAGTGAACGACACATCTTCGAGTGCGCGGATTATTTTCTTCTGCGGATGGAACAAATTTTTGAGTAGCCCTTTCCCGGCATTTTCACGCTGCCATTGCGTGAATATTTTCGTTGCGTTCTCAACTTTAATTGCGATGTCCGCCTGCATGATAGCGGTTGATACCTTTTTTAACATAATATCGAAATCCATTCTGAAAATAATGGGAAGCGGTGAGCGATAGCAATACCGCGAAAACAATCGGGAAGATATTCGCGGCAATCGGTGTTTTACCGAGGATGATCAGCGTTGGAAGCCAAGCGATCAACCCGGCCGGGAATATAGTCAAAAGCGGGATTTTCATATAAAGTGGCATACCAGAAAGCGGAAAGGTCGCCGTGTATTCCACACTGTATCTGACTGTACTTGAAATTTCCTCACACTGCACAGGTGCGTAAAACGCCAAACTTGATACAAGATACGAAAGCGCAATCACAACGACTATGCTGACGAAAATATTCCCAAGGAGCAGCAGTATCCACCACCACGGGAGTGCGACAGTTAAATTTACCACGGCAACACACATCAGAATAATACCCGCTATAAAGCGACCGGAATATGTGAACGGCGAAAAACCTGCAAGCAATTGTATACTGTAAGGTAACGGCATAATAAACATATGCTCCCAGTGCCCGCGCCCGATGATTCTACTTGGAAAAGACGCGTTTCCGGGATCGAATAGTGCAATAATGCCATTTACGATACCGCCGTATGCAAGCATAAATAAAATCTCGTACTTGTCGAGTCCCCCGATTCCATCAAATTTCCAAGCAAGCAGGAATATGCCCGATATACCCGAAATATCGGCGCATATATCCGACAGCAGGGCGATCAGCATAAATTTTGTGTCACGTAGCAACGCACCTAAATCCATTTTTGCATAGATCCCCAAAAGCTCAATGTATCGTTTAAATGTGATTTTATCCACCAAAACTTACCATCCTTTCTCTTGATTTATTGAACCATATCAGCGTAATTGTCCAGATAACCATGTTCCAAAATAGCTGAACAGGAATGATTTGCACCGGGTCTGCCGAACCTATATACAGCGATAATGTCGCTCCTCCCATGCTCCCGAATGGCTGGTACAGCATCCATTTATCCATTCCAAACGGCAGTATCTTAAACGGGATTACCGTGCCCGAAAAGAACGAAACCACCGCAGAGCGGATAACCCACATTAGCCATACGACGTTTTTTAGCCGCAGCGTGACGCAGAAAAACAAGAACTCGAACGCAAAGCCCAGTGAAGCGCACAGTATCAGCGACGGAATCACCCAAGGCGTATTCGGTATTATTTGAATACCGAAAAGCGGCGCAATGATTGCCATCGGGAGCGAAAACATCAGCAGTGTCGGC
>JAISHZ010000338.1 GCA_031262285.1 Lachnospiraceae bacterium
TTTGGGTGTTAGACTCTCTGAGCGTTCCGATGAGCCCGGGCAGCAAAAATGAGCGCACAAGCAAGCGCTCATTTTCACTTGGTCTCATCTCCACAGAACGTATAACACCCAAAACTCCCATCGGCCCTGTGCGGTTCTGTGCATCGATAGGCTATAAACGTAGATCGGCGAACCCGTGAAGTGTAACAATGCAACACCTATTTAGCAATTTTATGAAGAAGTCCTTGTCAGTTCGCCGATAATCTAGTAGAATGGCAATATGGTTTTGTACAGATTTGCTTAGAAAGATCTGTTTATATCGCAGCGACAAAAAAATTGGAGGAAAGTCTATGAATGTTTACACAACTGACAAGATTCGTAATGTAGTACTGCTGGGACACGGAGGCAGTGGCAAGACCAGTCTCGCGGAGGCGATGGCATATCTGTCCGGTATTACTTCGCGTATGGGTAAAGTAACAGATTCCAATACCATTAGTGATTTTAGCAAAGAAGAACAAAAACGGAAGTTTTCGATTAGTACTAGCGTGATTCCCATTGAATGGGAAGGCTATAAGATAAATATTTTGGACACGCCCGGATATTTCGATTTCGTAGGAGAAGTCGAAGAAGCAGTCAGTGCCGCAGGCGCAGCGATTATCGTCATTAACGGTAAGTCGGGCATGGAAGTAGGCGCACAAAAAGCGTGGGAACTATGCGAGAAATATAAACTCCCCAGATTTGTATATGTATCCAATATGGATGTCGATAATGCTTCCTTCCGTCAAGTAGTCGAAAACATGACGCATCTTTATGGAAAGAAGATGGCTCCCTTTCACTTACCGATCCGCGAAAATGAAAAATTCGTCGGATACATCAACGTCATCACGGAAGCTGCCAATCGGTGGCAGGGCAAGGATGTCGTTCCTTGTGAAGTACCGGAGTACAGCCGTGCGAACCTCGCTTTGTACAAAGATACGCTGATTGAATCCGTAGCAGAGACCAGCGAAGAATTTATGGATCGATATTTTGGCGGAGAAACTTTCTCCGAAGCCGAGATTCGTGCTGCTTTGCGAACCACTGTTTGTGATGGGACGATTGTCCCTATGACAATGGGATCCAATGTACTTTGCCAAGGCGTATATACCCTGCTAGATGATATCGTAAAATATATGCCCAGTCCGGAAAACCGTGACATAGCAGGTCTTAATCAAAAGACCAACGAAATCTTCGCAGCAAACTATGACTTTGCCAAATCTAAATCAGCGTTTATCTGGAAGACGATTGCGGATCCCTTTATCGGTAAGTATTCCTTGATCAAAGTGTGCTCGGGCGTACTCAAGACAGATGACATGATTTATAATGTGGACACAGATGTAGAAGAAAAAGCCGGTAAACTCTATGTGATGCAAGGAAACAAACCACAAATCGTCGGAGAATTGCACGCCGGAGATATTGGCGCACTTGCGAAATTGACGGATGCTGCTACCGGGAATAGCTTAGCGACCAAGGCAACTCCGGTGAAATATGGTAGGATCGAGATTTCCAAACCGTATACTTATATGAGGTACAAGCCCAAAAACAAAAATGATGTCGATAAGATTTCACAAGCACTTCAAAAGATTTCGACGGAAGATCTGACCATTCGCTTGGTAAATGACTCCGCCAATCATCAGATGTTGTTATACGGCATGGGAGATCAACACCTTGAAGTCGTAGTCAGCCGTCTTTTGAATGAGTACAAAGTAGATGTTGAGTTGGCAAGACCCAAAATTGCTTTCAAGGAAACCATACGCAAAAATTCCGATGTGGAATACAAATACAGAAAGCAGTCGGGCGGACATGGACAATATGGTCATGTCAAGATGCGTTTCTCACCGTCAGGAGATTTGGAAAAAGCGTATGACTTTGCAACAGAGGTCGTGGGGGGATCCGTTCCGAAGAATTTCTTCCCCGCAGTAGAGAAAGGACTCATCGATTCCGTCGGGAAAGGACCTTTGGCAGGATATCCCGTAGTCGGCGTACATGCGGTATTGTATGATGGATCCTATCATGATGTGGATTCCTCAGAAATGGCATTCAAGATCGCGACGGTGCAAGCTTTCAAAAAAGGCTTTATGGAAGCAAACCCGATTCTCTTAGAGCCCATCGTATCGTTGAAAGTGACGGTACCGGATCTTTATACCGGCGATGTAATGGGAGATTTGAACAAACGTAGAGGACGCGTTCTGGGGATGGATCCCCTACCGGGCGGGAAACAAGTGGTGGTAGCGGATGTCCCGATGAGCGCATTGTATGGATATTGTACGGACCTTCGTTCGATGACCGGAGGTAGAGGCGATTATATGTATACCTTTGCCAGATATGAACAAGCACCTAGTGAAGTACAGGAGAAGGAAGTGGCAGAGCGCGCTGCCAAGTTGGAAGAAGGATCAGAAGAAGAATAAACCCAAAGACACTTCGATTGAACCGATCCGTTTTCGCGTTCCATCGAAGTGTCTTTCTTTTTGCGTATTTTAGGATGCCCATATGGTTTGCATGATCCCATCTGCGATGCCTTGCGCTATTTCATCAAATCGAGCGTCGAAAATCTCATTGTCCGAATCATTGTTGATAAAACCGACTTCGGTAAGGACAGCCGGCATCTGTGTACTGTTGAGCACGACCAGATTGGGACGTTCATTCAACCCCAGATCCGTAAATCCGACCTGCGCCAATTCTGCGTCAATATTTTCAGCCATTTTTGCAGCCGCAGTGCTGTACTGACTATATATCAGCGTT
>JAISHZ010000063.1 GCA_031262285.1 Lachnospiraceae bacterium
ATGAAACAAGCTGACAGCATAATGCTTTCCGGCATGATAGATTGTCTGTCCGTTGCTGTTGAAAACGCAGTTTTGGTTTGGGGATTTTCGCTCAATGAATTCTTCGATATGTTCATAAAATCAACCTTCGCTGATTCATTTTCAAAAAGAGAACCGTTTGTTACAACAGGGTGTACAGGCGAGGAATTAGTCGCACTTATTCATGAAAAAACGAAAGGCGAAAAGGCACAAATAAAAGAGGGAAACACTTCACTCGGTTACAGCGAATATTACTGGATAGGTTATGCCATAGCGTTATTTTCGGGAATGTCGGATATCGGTATAGAACAAATCATTTCAAAGATAAACCCGGATGAATGGCTCAGACTTTATTCCTTACTTCACGAATACGGCGATGATATGCTGTATGATAAACTAATGGAGATTTACGATAAATAACTCAAAGTATAGTGCACCCATTTGTCAAGACAACTTTTTTGAAATTTTACGTTAGGTGTTGCGGTTCACAGCTACGCAAGCTGTGCGCAAAGAAACAGATGAATTGAACCTACATTGTATCGTCGCTCATTGTGACGCAGCTAGGAAGGTATAATAATGGGTTTTGTGATTCTGCGGGAGAAAAGTTGAATGAACTGCATGATCTTTAAAACCACATGATAACAAGAACTATGAGGAATACGAGATTTATGAAAAATCCTTGACAGTAAAAGTGAGGAGCGAGATATGAAAATAGATTTTATGACAATTTTGCCATAAGATTTAGATTCATACTCGCCCACCGGAGATAATGGAAAAAGCCAAGCATATAAACTACAAAAAATAATATGGAAAGATATGGTTTTGAAACCTGCCAACGATTACTTGACACACACAGTTGGCAATTAGAGATTGAAAACCACAAAGAAACGCGATAGTATGACTGGAGGCAGGATTGATTGAAAGTGCCGGCAATGCGAAAATAAAACAAGTCATCAAATGGCGCGACCATGCTAAGGAGCGAAAAGAAGACCGCGTATTGCTTACAGAAGGATACAAACTGTTTGAGGAAGTACCGGAGGATTTGTTGTTGGAAGTCTACCTCACGCAGACAGCGTGGAACGTGGTCACCCGAGAGAGTGGCGAAGGTAGCGCCAAACTGCATGGGAAAAAGGTGACAATCGTTTCAGAGGATGTTTTGTCAAAAATGTCGGATACCAAGACACCACAGGGGATACTATGTGTTTTGCGTCAGCCGGTATGGAGCTTTGCATCCTTTTGCACACTGCTTGCTCTGCAGAGTCCTGTCTTTGTAGTCTTAGAAGACTTGCAAGATCCGGGTAATCTCGGAATGATCTTTCGGACGGCGGAAGCTGCAGGCATTACGGGTATCGTGTTGAGTACAGGTACGGTAGATGTTTTCAATCCGAAAGTAATACGCGCAACGATGGGATCAATCTTCCGCGTTCCCTTTTGCAAAATGTCTGCGCCCAAGGATTTCATCATCAAAGGAAAAGAAGCACAGATTCCCGTATACGCTGCTCATTTGGAAGGAAGCATACCCTTCGATCAAGTGGAGTATCGTAAGGGAGCCATTCTTTTGATCGGAAATGAAGGGAAGGGACTCACGGAAGAACTTGCAAAAATGGCGGATGCGCGAGTCAAAATCCCCATGTCGGGCAAAGTAGAATCGTTAAACGCCGCGATGGCAGCAGGTCTTTTCATGTATGAAACGACCCGACATCAAAGAATATCTAACATATGAGAAGCTACGGTGCAGATTCTCGTTATTATTTACAGGCAATGTCATATACGTTAGGGTTTTAGGCATCGACAAACCGAAAAAAAGAGCTGATTCTATGCCGCTTCCTGTAGTTGACAATTGTATCAGAAGTCTTAATTAACTGACATCGATTCATATGCAATGTCAGTTGTTTAAGGTTTGTTAGCATCGACAAGCGGAAAAGAGAGCAGATTTTATATCGCTTCCCGTAGTTGACATTTGTTTCAGAAGTACTAAGTAACTGACATTGATTCACAGGGTGTATCCGCGCAGCTACTATTACGTAAGGATCGCAACCCTCACATTCACCGGAAAAGGAGCGTTATGAAAATAGGATTTATCGGGTTGGGCAATATGGCAACCGCAATGATTGAAGGAATCACGAAAGACGGATCGATCAAAGGAGAAATGCTCTACGGCGCGGATGTTTATCCGGATGCGGTCATGAGAGCCAAGGAACGATACCACATAAATGGGTATACAGACAGCGCACAAGTAGCAGCAGAAGCGGACATTCTCTTTTTGGTAATCAAACCGGTTCAATTTGCAAAAGCTATTGACCAAATCAAAGACAGCGTGCGCCCGGGGACGATCGTCGTCAGCATTGGAGCGGGGATCACCCTTTCGTTTTTGAAAGAACGATTCGGGAGAACGGACATCAAACTCATCAGATGTATGCCCAACACCCCCGCCTTTGTCTTGGAAGGGATGACGGGAGTGAGCCCGGATGAGAATGTGACGATGGCGGAAAAAGAGATGGTGCTGGACATTTTTGGACGTTTTGGGAAAGCACAGGAAGTACCGGAGCGATTGATGGATAGTGTAGTAGCGGTAAGTGGTAGCGCTCCTGCCTATATCTTTTTATTGATCGAAGCGATGGCGGACGGAGCGGTTGCAGCGGGAATGCCAAGGCAGCAGGCGTATGATTTTGCGGCGCAGACAGTATATGGAAGCGCGAAGATGGTTTTGGAGTCCGGGAAGCACCCTGCACAATTAAAAGATATGGTGTGTTCTCCGGCAGGAACGACGATCGCAGCCGTGAAAGTATTAGAAGAGAAAGGATTTCGGGCAGCAGTACTCTCAGCAATGGAGGCTTGTGTCAAGCGATCCATAGAACTAGGGTAAACGTTTTCAAGTATCTTTATGTTTCCACTCAGAATGCTTGAGAGCATTACTGTGATCCGACAAATAAAAAATATGAAGTGAAATAAATTCATTTATGCTAAGGTAAGAAGCAAATGAAAGAATATATCAGATTGATACATGAGAACGTCCGCTTAAAAGAAGGCGTGGTGGCGATTAAACGAATGCTCCACGATCTATATTATCAACCATCAATGAGCACCAAAGAATTGGCACGAGTGGCGGCTCTACCCATCCCTGTAGCGACCGCGATCAAAAAAGAATGTGAAAAACTGGGACTGACGCAGAGCAAGGCAGGTGTGAGTCTGACAGAAACAGGACGTGCTTTTTTGGAGGAAACATACGGATATGGCGGATTACGATCGGCTCTTTATGGGCAGATCCGTTCCTTGCCATCAGATCGGGAACTGTACGCAAAGGCACGAGCATTTGGTACGGAACAGATAGAATGGGCTGACGCATTTACAAACAGTCTTTCTAAGCTGCCCGAACTCTTTGCCAATCGCCCGAAAGTCGATGTTACCTTAGATCAAGCTTATGCAACCGTTGAAACATCCTTAGCGCGTGCGCATCTGGCACTCGAGCAAGGGGTGCTTTTGGGGAAAAGGATCCTATGCGTGGGAGACGACGACTTAGTGTCCGTTTCCATCGGATTTTTGCTCAAATACTTGTATGCGGATATGCAGATGGTACGAACGCAGGTCTGCGTCTTGGAGAAGGATCCCAGATTGCTCGCGTATCTGGCTCAAATTGCCGACGAATATGGTTTACCGATTACTTGCATAGAGTCCGATCTTCGAGACCCGCTCCCCATTGATTTGATTGGATCATTTGATGTGGTTTATACCGATCCGCCTTATACCTTAGATGGCTTGACCCTATTTCTGTCCAGAGGAATCGGCGGGTTGAAAATAGCAAAAGGATTGTCGATCTTTCTATCCTTTGCGCAAAAGCCCAATGAAGATGAGTATCGTATGCAGGAACTTTTCGTGGCACATGGTCTGATCGTGAAAGCGATACACGCTGCATGGAATGAATATGAAGGTGCATCGTTGTTTGGCAATCGCAGTAACATGATCTTACTGGAAACAACCGAGCATACGAAAGCTGTCATTCCGGCCACCTTGCGTGGAAAAGAAAAGATCTACACCGCTGATCATAGAACACAGGGAACACGCTATCGGTGTGACGCATGCGGATGGGAATTCGTGACAGGACAGGCATCTTTGTATCGTACCATCGAACAGGCGAAGCTCGCAGGCTGCCCACAATGCGGGAAGACGAAATTCCTCAAAAAGTCTCCCACTCCATCTAAGAATCCCTTCCCCGCATCGAGTCAGATACGCGGATATGAACATTCACAGGAACAGGACAATGGCGAAAGTGTGTCTGTAAAAAGAGCCTTGGGGGAGCATATTTTGGCGGACTTTTTCGGATGCGACAGTGACCTGTTAAACCATGTGGATCATATCGGACTTGTGATGGAAGAAGCTGCGAAACGCGCTCATGCTCATGTGGTGGGGAAAGAATTCCATCACTTCTCTCCTTGGGGGGTAAGCGGCGCGATTCTGATCAAGGAATCGCATTTGACGATTCATACATGGCCCGAGTACCAGTATGCAGCAGTCGATATTTTTACTTGCGGGAATAGTTTGGATTTATGGAAAGCAATCAGTTATCTAAAGGATGCCTTACAAGCGGATACGATGGAGACCTTTGAACTTGGTCGAGGAATGTACAAGTTTGGCGGAATCGACAAAACAGAAAAAATGATCCTTGACGAAAGGTAACGGTAGTCGTGTATCGAAAGAGACGCTATCGGTGCAACCTTACGATGTGAGGTTGAGGAACAGTCAATATAGAAATGGAGTGACGATGGTCAGGTTGGTGGAAGAAAAGGATTTGGACGCACTATCGATGATGGAAAGTGAGATCGCGGTACAGTCATTTGGCGAGGAAGCGGTGACGGAATATGCGCATCATCGAAAGAGAATTCAAAAGGCGATGGAAAAATCTCGGGAAGGGATGTTGGTACTTGAGGAGGAAGGGGAGGTCATGGGATGGCTCTGGATGTCCCTCCAAATCAATTCAGTTTCGATGGAACAATATATCAATTTTCGAAGCTTCTATGCGAAACGGAAAGAAAACGCAAAAGGAGAACTGTCCTATTCCGAGGAGCTTATGCAAGCGGGTATGGAATACGCGCGCTCGACAGGTGCATCGCGTATTGTGGGTAAAACGTTTGTATCCAATTTACCTATGCGGCTTTTGTATCAAAAGTTTCATTTTAAACCGACACATATCACTATGGAATATCATTGCGGAGATCAGAAAACATGATCAAATGCGTGATCTGGGACTTGGACAATACGTTGTGGCAAGGGATTTTGGCAGAAGGAGACACCCTTGTTTTCCCAAAAGAAACCAAAGAACTGATCATACAGCTTGATCATCTTGGGATCGTGCAAAGTATTGCGAGCAGAAATGATGCGACCGCTGCACAGCGGCAGTTGGAACGATTTGCGTGTTGGGAGTACTTTCTCTTTCCGCAAATAGGGGAAGCGCCCAAATCGGTCAGTATCCCTAAGATTGCCGATCAATTGGGGATAGGACTTAACAGTATCGCTTTTGTGGACGATTCGACTTTTGAACTCGCACAAGTTTGTTATCTCATCCCGCAGGTGCATTGTTTTTTAGTGTGCAATGGAAAGTTACTTCCGGTGTGCAGAGAGACTATGTCGGATGCATCGTCCGGCATGAAACCGCAAGAAGGTACGACCCCGTGGCTTGCGTGTTTGCTTGGAACCAATTCCGGTCAGAACGAGGAGCCGACATACGAAAGTCAAAATCGCAGAGCGTTTTACAAGGCGCAGCAGAATCGGCAGCAGGCGCAAGAGCAATTTGTCGGAAGCAGGGAAGATTTTTTGCGATCTTGCCATATGGTTCTTGGTATCAAACCGGCGAAGGAAACAGATTTGAAAAGAATCTTGGAATTACTTCGCAGAACCAATCAATTTCGAACGTTTACCGCGCAGGCGGATGAAGCTTTTTGCGATCGATATAGGACAAAGCAGATGATTTATACTGCGACTCTGACAGATCGATTTGCTGATTATCGCATGGTCGGAGTGTGTTTTGTGAAGGAGCATGTGATTGAACAATTCTGTGTTTCTTGTCGTGTTGGGGGGAGAGGTATTGCGGCTGCGTTTTTGATGGCAGTCAGCGATGAAGTGGAAAAGAAGGTTGGGTTGGTTGAATGTCGCTTTCAATTGACAGATCGGAATCTGGCGATGCTCATTCTACTGCGATCGGTTGGATTTGTGCAGATCTCTCCCAAAGAGGAGGAAACAGTCATTTTTCGACGAAAGAAACATCCGCAAAATCAGATACCGTGGATTGAGGTGGAGTGGTAACACATTCGCTGAGGTACGTTAAGGAGAGTGTATTGAGAAACATGAGTAGCGTGAACAACATGAGTAAGGAGAGAAGTTTGAAAGTAAGAGAACTTTCAAACACCTTGATTGGTACGCGCGCCGTTGGCGCGCAGACGGGAGCAATATGTGTAAAGTGAGCGAAGAGCATGATCTGAGGGTGGACACGAGAACACAGATCCTGCAGATCCTGCGAGATATGACGAAACAAGAGATTTCGCTTGACATGAAATTATTGGAAACGGGACTTTTGGATTCGATGAATATTATCGCTTTGTTATTGGAAGCGGAAGATCGGTTTTCGATTTGTTTTGCACAGGATTTGGAATTGGATTTTTTGGAGGATGTTTCAAGTCTTACGGATCATATTGTCTCAAAGCGTATGTGTCAGGAATTAGGTCGGGAAACAGCTTTCTAATGATTTGGGACCGCGCACGACGGTTCGTGTCATCTTTAACGTTCCATCCGATTGGGCGCGCATACGCCAATCAACCAGATAGAGCTTTTGATCTACCAGTTCGATTCCAGTGATTCCTTTTGTATGAATGCAGCAACCTGTATTGAAATAAGGAATATCGCCTTGTTTGGGAAATCTGGGTCTGTGGGTATGTCCGCAGATCAGAGGAATTTGATTCAATGAGATCCATTTCTTGTAATTTTTCTCGATTTTATGTCGTTTGTAATGATTTTTCGCCGGACTGGCGGGATTGCGGAAACCAACCACATGTAGATAGCGCCAAAAGTAACGAAGCCAAAATCTGCTAAACGCCCACAGTTGATCGTTCCAAAAATCTCCTTGATGACCGTGAACCACAAAGAGTTGCTTCCCGGTGGAGCGGTCACGCAAAACCAAAGACTCATAGGGGGTAATACCCGGAAAGAGATTCTTGCATTTTTGTGCGTATTCGTCATAATAGCGAAAATAATTTTTCTGCACAAATCTACGTTTCTTTAACGCAATGTTATGATTCCCATAAATCAAATACAATCGCCCCGCATCAAAAAACTTCTTTAATACCGTAAATATATCCCCATGTGCTTGTCTGATATATCGAAAATCTTTGTACTCCCACAACTCATCCCCATCCCCGACTTCTACATAGTGATATTCATTTTCATAATAGAAATCCAAAGCATGAAGAAGCACGCTTTGGTTACGAGCGAACTCATCGGAAACACTATCGTCGCCGCGATGAATATCGCTAAAAAAGATGAATTTTGCATCTTTTTTGATCAATATGGTTTTGGAATGCGCAAAAGCTTTGCTTAGGCGTTTGTTTGTATGCATAGTGCTCTCCGATGTGCGTTTTGATAGTAGTATACCAAGATTTGTTGGGTTGATTCATGTGAAAAAGAATCACTTCTTTTTCTATACATTTTTGCTTCTGAAACTTACAATACCCTTAGTAAAGGAGGTAGTAAAAATGTACATAAATGGACAAAAGAGCCTAATAAAGGAGGCGCAGGTCAACAAAGCACAAAAAGACTTTTTGAATTTGTATTGTAATACGGCAACGAGAAAAGAGTATCATGCGAATCAGACGATGGAAACATTGCATACGGTACTGGAGATGGGGAAACACAATGATCGCGGGTTGATTGACGCGAGTGAACAAGAAAGGGAGAAGGGAAACGTGGAACAGGGACAATGCGAAAGATACGAGGAGAAAAGAGTGGAAGAATCGGGAATTACCGAGGGTACGATGGGGAATCTAATGGGGGAGAGTGAAAGTAGCAATGAGGGTAATACAGAAGAAAAGCAATTGTCGGAATGCATAATGGAAACGGAAAGTAAGAGCGACATGGAATGTAAAATATACGCGATTTTACGAAGTGTTCTGGCAGAATATCAAGAATATCTGATCTTAAAAGAATATCAACAGACTTCAATAAAAAAGTATCTTAGAGATCTTGATCTCTTTTTGCAGTTTGTAAAAGAAAAAGCCACGTTAAATAAGATGGTGACGATTGCTTATAAAGCATTTCTTTCAACGAAATACAAGATGAGTACGATCAATTCGTATCTGATCTCTATGAATAAATTTTTGGGTTGGTTAAAGTGCGAGGATTTGCGTGTAAAAACAGAGAGAGTACAAAGAAAAGTTAGCTTAGAACGTGTGATCAGCAAAGAGGAATATCATCGCCTGTTGCAGTATTGCATGGAGCAAAATCGGGAAAGAGATTACCTCCTCATTAAGACTTTGGCACAGACGGGGATACGAATCGGCGAATTAAGATATATAACAGTAGAAGCGGTGTTGAGGGGAGCTGCTCAAGTCACGATGAAGCGTAAAACGAGGACGATCTTTATTTCCTATCATCTATCCGAGCAGCTACAGAACTATTGTAACCAAAATGAGCTTCGCTCCGGAATCATTTTTCACGGAACAGATCCGCTCAAAGCACTAGATGCCTCAGGCGTGTGGAAGATGATGAAACGCTTGGCGCGACACGCGCAAATTCCAACAGAAGTCATGTATCCCCATAGCTTTCGGCATTACTTCGCCAAATGCTTCATGGAGAAATTTGGGAACATCACAGAACTGGCGGATTTGTTGGGTCATTCTAGTATCGAAACAACTAGAATCTACACGTTGACTAGTTCTAGCGAAAAAAGGGAACAGCTGAACCTGTTAGATGATTGAAATCCATGTAATACAATATTATTTCGACCGTGTCAAGCGAAAAAGAGATAAATTTTGAAATATTTTTGAGGTTCACGCGTTCGTAAATGTACGTTTCAAAGGCTATGTATCCCGGACGAACCGCACAGAGGCGAGGGGCGTTTTGGGTGTTAGACTCTCTGGGCGTTCCGATGAGCCCAGAGCAGTGAAAATGCGCGCACAAGCAAGCGCTCATTTTCACTTGGTCTCATCTCCACAGAACGTATAACACCCAAAACGCCCCTCGCCTCTGTGCGGTTCTGTGCATCGATTGGCTTTTAACATAGAGCGGCGGACGCGTGATTAGTACAAAATATTTCTGTTACATGGGAGGAGTACGCTCTTTATCCTTCGCTGTGTTATCGCTCACAATACAGTAAAAGAAGTAAACGAAATGCTCTTTAGCACTTCAAGTAAATTTGATCACAACAAAGAAGGACGCTTTCGCGGGTACAGACCGAGCAGTCTTTCCTGAACGAGCTCTACGAGAAGATTAGGAAAATCCGAATTTCTCCAAACGAAAACCTAGGGTAAGCGCACCATGGAAGGTGCGCTTAGGGTTCGCTGCGCCACGGATGGCGCATCGAACCCGACCCGAACGCTACGAAATCTTGGGGAGAAATTCGTGATTTTCCAATCTTCTCGCAGCGCGAGAGAAGGAAAGATCTGTCGGGCTGTACCCGCGAAAGCGTCCTTCGTACTCGTAGCAGCATGAAACGTTACGAGCAGAAAAATGTCGCATTTTGTCGAATCCTGTCCATTTAATATTGTATTATCGAGTTGTGGTTCGAAATGACCGGTCGATCGGTAGGAACTACATGGAAATCAGACACGAGGAGTGAATCGGTATGGAAAGCAAAGCAATTTATGAGCAATATTTTCGTAAGCAGGACGTGAAAAGACCTTATGAAAATTGGGGCATATTTTTGCATGATTGCTTTGCACTTTGGGATGCGCGATTGCAGGTATTGTTGTCTACAGTGGGCATTCGTAGGGAGCTTCCGTTGAAACAGGAATGTGCGCAACAAATTTGGTCATTTTTGAAGTTAGGCGGCGGCGAAATGGAGGTTTCTTCGGAAATACGGGCGCAGATTAGGCTGATGGAAGAGCATATTGAGAGCCGTGTCTGGGGG
>JAISHZ010000136.1 GCA_031262285.1 Lachnospiraceae bacterium
TACTTTCAATCATGCTCCCGTCTAAGAGTTTTCACACTCTCCGCTGAATCGGTACTTCGTCGCCGTCGCATCAGGTACAACGTCCTCATCCCATGAATGTTGGGTTGTTTTCATATACAAACTGGTGACATTTAAATAATCGTGCCCCAATACATCTCCTCTCATAGACACCGGATCGTCCCAACCGACATCGACGCAATACCATTCCCCATCCAGTCGAACCATATTCCAACAATGCTCTTCTGTCCTATGCCCTTTTCCGATGACGGTAATACATTCTATACCAAGTACATCCATAAACAATTGGAAAGAAGACGCATAGCCAAAGCATATCGACTCTCCTTTGATCAATACACCGTATGGGTTATCATTGTCCGGATCCGGTGTTGCATACGGAGACGCAGATACTGTGTCCATATCATAGGCCGAGTTCATGATAATATAATCATGTATCACGTGTTCTTTTTCAAAATCACTCATATCCTCTGTTATGAAATTGGCGATGGTTTCATTGACCAAATCATATACCGCTTTACTCTTTAATGAAAGTCCCTCCGGGTCAGAAGCAAGCAGCGCTGCCAACACCGCTTCTCCATCATAAATGGAATCATCGATATTCGATACATTCGGATCTGTAGGTGACTCTCCCGATTGTCCGGTGCTGGGATCAAAAGACGGGTCAGTATCCGATGTTTGCTGTGTATCGTTGTTTTGTGTCTCGTTAGAAGTTTGTTCTCCGCTTTGTTTTGGAACAGTTGCATCGTGATCAGAGTCGGCGCTGTTCGTAGGATCTGAAGTCGCCAAGGATGACGGTACGCCGGTTTCCTCTTGTACAGAGGGCAGTAGCAAGCTCGGGGCATTTTCTGTAAAGCATTGTCGGAATATTTCCACAGCTTCTTCGGGATCTATCAATATGAAAAGAGCGCAATATGTTTCATGACTGACCGCTTTTGCTTCCGCTGCCATCGCAGACTGATCCGGTGCGTATCCGGCGTATGCGTCCGAACGTAACTGAGCGTATTCTTCAAAAAGAACCTGTGCATTGCTCGCCTCCTCCTTCGTTTCAAATCGTAACACGGCGATCTCAGACGCATTCGCTCCGGATGGATATAATATTGCTCCATCTATGATCCTCGTTCCATCCATGTGGTAACGATTTTCTACATAAGGTAACCATTCTTCATTATTCGGTGTCATGAGATCCAAAACCGGAACATTTAGCAAAGAATTCCATACGGTAAGCGCAAGAATCTTCGCAGATGGGGTGATGGCAAGATACTTTTCTTGGGAATTTTGACAACTCGTAAACAACAAAGCACTTATTACAGTCAACAGCAATATGATTTGTCCTTTTCTGAAGGTCTTCATTTCTATTCTCCTTACGTGACTCACAAACGAAGTGTTTGAGGGATTTTCCAGCACATCGCGAATATAACATCGAACATGATACTCATCCTATCACACCTTGAATCCTCTTTCAACCAAAACGATCTCAAAGTGTGTCTATGACAAGCAGATATCACCCATAAGTACCGGATATATCGTTAGTGAAGGGATTCACCCTTACCGTGCCACTTCTATGTCCTCTGATGAAATCGCAGTGCTTAACGCTGTGAAGTCTCATCAATTTGTTACGAGAGCAGATATAGAAAAGCTACTCAATGTCAGTGCTTCCACAGCTACCAGACTGCTGAGACGTATGGTAGAGCAGAATTTGCTTACACACTACCGGGAAGGCAGAATCATATGTTATACCTTGATTTCGTCCGCTTCAGCGGACATTTGATCAGAAGTGAAAAGCGAATTATGCTTTTCACTTTGTACCATGAACCCCTCCTTCATTGGCGAGTATTAAAATAAACATACGAAAAGCGTCGTCAACGAATACAAACGACGCTTTTCACGTTTTCCACCAATCAAACGATGTTTTCGACGGCACTTATCTGTGAGCTGTATCTAATATGAAAAGATACTAATAGGCCATTAGCGGAGTGATCGTATGCTCAACATTGCCGTCTGTGTTAATCGTTCCGACCGCTACGTACACATAATCGTTACAATAGCTAATATCCATATAATGGTTGAAGCATGCTCTCAAAGACAGTGGCATATCGCAGTTTGGGACATCCTGCAATGTAAACCATTGCAATTCACCTTCATTGTTGGTTAAGTTTCTACTGATACCCTCTCGTAAGTAGCCAAAGTAATAGTAATTGATTCGGATTTGCTCACCACTGTAGCGATATGCAATGTATCGCAGCTTCACATTCGCAAATGCTTCCGGCGGTAATCCAAGTTCCTCATTTACTTCACGCCATAAGCAGGCTTCGGGATCATTCATTTCACCGTCTTCAAAATGTCCACCCGCGCCTGGTATCCACATGGGTTTATCGTGGTATCTTGTCTGTTTGTGAAGCAGTAGAATCTTGTTTTCGTTTCTGATAATAATACTCGCCATATTGCGTATTTTCATAGTAATCTCCTAAACTATTCTATTTGAAGCGTAACCCATATTGTACCATTCAAAGTGTTTTGTCCTATTTATCGATGAGTTCAAAGAGGTTCATGTGATTTCCTCGCTTTCTATTTACGAATGAAATACAAATCATTATGTACCATACCAAGAATTTGTTGATTTGTCGAGATAAAATGATTCAATTTGAAATAACCATATCACTTCAATCCCTTAGAAGATTCAGCTTTTGTGATCATCCTTCCAAAGTAATCAGTGCATGCTGAAGTAGGCTTTAGCTAAACCGCAGGTTGATTGTGCGCAGAATTTCGAGTTAAAATCATGCCAGATCACAGGTTGCAATTACGCCAAATCATAGGTTGGTTTCATGACAAATTGCAGGTTGGATTCATGCCAAATCACAGGTTGGTTTTATGACAAATCACAGGTTTCCCTTGCTTTCTTCCTTTCTGTCGTGTACACTACCAAAAGGAGGGTATGAAATGACAGCATATAAAAAACGTATCGTCGATGAAATATTGGAAAGTAGATTAAAAAATAAAGGTGCTATTTTGATAGAAGGGGCAAAATGGTGTGGAAAAACCACCACTGCTGAGAAACATGCCGCCAGTGTACTCTATATGTCCGACCCTGATCAAAAAGAACAAAATTTACAGCTCGCAGAAATTAGTCCTACATTGTTACTAAAAGGTGCCGCACCGCGCTTGATTGATGAGTGGCAACTCGCACCTAAGTTATGGGATGCTGTCCGCTATGAGGTGGATCATCGGGATGGATTTGGACACTTTCTTTTGACGGGTTCTGCGGTTTTGCCTAAGA
>JAISHZ010000194.1 GCA_031262285.1 Lachnospiraceae bacterium
AAAGTGGATTGAAATTCATCATGCAATAAGGTAAAATGTGAAAAAGTATTTTCATGTGTGCTCAAGCGCACAAAGGGGAGGAAAAGTGAAAGACGAAATACAAGAGTTAGGAAACACACAATTTTTCAACGTTGTAAACGAAGATCAGATGAGAGTCAAGAGCGTCTTGGCAGACGTGTATGCAGCGTTACGACAGAAAGGCTACAATCCGGTAAGCCAGATTGTAGGCTATATTATGAGTGGAGATCCTACTTACATTACTAGCCACAAAAACGCCAGAGGCATGATCATGAGAGTAGAACGAGACGAATTGGTGGAAGAATTGCTTCACGAATATATCCGCAGTGCGGGGTTAAATCAATGAGAATAATGGGTTTGGACTATGGCGAAAAGACAGTGGGCGTAGCAATCAGTGACGAATTACTCATTACAGCACAAGGGATCGAAACGATTCGGCGAGAACAAGAAAACAAACTCCGCCGCACCTTGGCTAGGATCGAAGAACTGATTGTGCAATATAACGTTACAGAGATTGTGTTAGGTTTGCCCTTTAATATGAATGCTACACAAGGGCAAAGAACCGAAATTACACAGGAGTTTGCGGATATGCTCAAAAGACGCACAGGACTTCCTTTGCATTTGTGGGACGAGCGTCTGACAAGTGTAGCGGCAGAGAAGGCCATGACAGAGGCGGGTCTTAATTGGAAACGCCAAAAAGAACGTGTAGACATGGTGGCGGCACAACTTATCTTGCAGGGATATTTAGATCTACGAGGGGATGAGGCAAAAGTGACGAACGAATGATCTACCAACCATCAAAAGCAAACTTTCGTGTACTGACACGATCGAAAGAGGGAGTGAAATTGGACAACTTGGACAATAACCAAAAAGTTGAATTTATCTCAGAGGAAGGAGGAAAAGATTCTTATTACGTATTAGAGGAAGTGACACTTTTGGGAGATCATTACCTTTTGGTGACGAATGTATCCGAAGGAGATGGCGACGCTTATATTTTAAAAGAAGTTCCGGGAAAAGGAGAACAAGAAACGTACTCCATGTATCAGACAGTAACGGATGAAAAGGAACTTCAAATTGTGTCCGAAGTGTTCGAAAACTTAGTAGAAGATCTCGAACTTGTGGACGAATAGGGTCGTACAACACACTAGTACCAAGAAAGGCACGGTGAAGAAGTAACCGTGCATTATTTTCGTGGTGCACGAAAATCAAATGAGTATAAGGCTATCATGATTATGGAGGAATCAGAATTTGAGCAAAAAAAACAAACCGATTTCCAAATTGCGAATTATTCCGTTGGGCGGCTTGGAACAAATAGGCATGAACATCACTGCCTTTGAATATGAAGATAATATTATTATCGTAGACTGTGGATTGTCTTTTCCGGCGGATGATATGTTGGGGATTGATTTTGTGATTCCCGATATCACATACCTCAAAGAAAAAGCGGATAAAATCAGAGCATTTATTATCACGCATGGTCACGAAGATCATATTGGAGCATTACCATATGTTTTAAAAGACATTAATGTGACGATATACGCAACCAGATTGACGATGGGATTGATCGAACACAAACTGACCGAACACAATATGTGGTTGGACACCAAGCACAAGACCGTAAAATTTGGACAGTCTATCATATTGGATCATTTTCGAATCGAATTTATCAAAACGAATCACAGTATTGTGGACGCTGCTGCTTTGGCGATATTTTGTCCGGCAGGCGTCGTGGTGCATACGGGTGATTTCAAAGTGGATTATACACCGGTCTTTGGAGATGCGATTGATTTGCAGCGCTTCGGTGAACTGGGCAAAAAAGGTGTGTTGGCATTGATGTGTGATTCCACCAATGCGGAACGAAGCGGTTTTACCGCTTCCGAAAAGACAGTAGGACGTACTTTTGATACGATATTTGAAGAGCACAAAAATACGAGGATCTTTGTAGCGACTTTTGCATCCAATGTGGATCGGGTACAACAAATCATCAACACTGCTCACAAATTCGGTAGAAAAGTATGTGTAGAAGGTCGTAGTATGGTGAATACCATCGATACAGCCTCCGGACTGGAATGTCTGGATATTCCGAAAAATACTTTGGTAGAGATCGATCAACTCAAAAATTACCCTCCGCACAAACAGGTCATTATTACTACCGGTAGCCAAGGCGAAAGCATGGCGGCGCTAAGTCGTATGGCGAGCAATATTCACCGTAAAATTACAATCGGATCGGGAGATACTGTTATTTTCTCATCCAATCCTATACCCGGAAATGAAAAACACGTTTCTAAGGTCATCAATGACCTATTGCGAATGGGTGCGGATGTTATTTTTCAAGATGCACATGTCTCGGGACATGCTTGCCAAGAGGAGATCAAACTCATCTATACATTGGTGCGCCCCAAGTATGCCATACCGATTCATGGTGAATATAAACATTTAAAGGCACAAGCAAATATTGCATATGGACTGGGTATCCCCAAAGAAGATGTTTTTATCTTGTCATCAGGTGATGTGCTGGAATTGGATCAGCAAGGAGCGAAGGTAGTTGACAAAGTTCCTGTAGGCGCGATTTTAGTGGATGGACTCGGCGTAGGTGATGTGGGAAATGTCGTATTACGTGATAGGCAACACTTAGCAGAAGATGGAATTATCATCGTAGGAGTCACTGCAGAACGATCCAGTAATAGTGTTATAACCATGGATATCGTATCCAGAGGCTTTGTATACGTTAAAGAATCTGACGAATTGATGGAGGAACTTAGGCACGTAACAGAAATGGCGTTGCAATCTTGCCAGGACAAGCATATTATGGAATGGAATAAATGGAAGACAGCGGTTAAGGAAGCCTTGAGCGAGAATATTTGGAAAAAGACCAAACGCCGCCCCATGATCGTCACCCTTATTATGGAAGTGTAAGTGGTATTGAATGGCATATAGGGAGTAAAAATAGAATGAACAGCGTGGATGAATCGTTAAAGCAGTTGATTTTGGCGATCCGACAATCAAAAGAGTACGAAGAGTATCATCGCGATATAGAACGCGTGAAAGAAGTTCCGGATATCATGAAATCGCTAGATCAATTTCGAAAACAGAACTTTGAAATGCAAAATCGTGACGATATGGATCTGGAAATGATCGATCAAATGGAACAGGAATATCAAGGATTGATGGATCATCCTATTGTAAGTGCATTTCTTGCCAGTGAGCTAGCTCTTTGTAGGCTCATGCAAGAAATCAACCTAGCTTTGGCGGCAAGTATTGATTTTGAGTAAAGATTTCCCAGATCCTTTCGGAAAGGAAGGTCATCATGAAGATTAGTCATTTGGTCGGTGCAGTGTGCGGGATTATTTTGAAGATCGCGGTTCTTATCTTTGTAGCAATGTTTGTATATCGTGGAGCTATTTTGGCTTACGATTATGGATATCGCATTTTTACCGAACCGGCGGTTTCTTTGGGAGAAGGAAGAGAAGTAACTGTCGCTGTCACCAAAAGCATGACGCCGATTGAGATCGGAAGGCTGTTAGAAGAGAAGGGGTTAGTAAGAGATGCGCGATTGTTTGCGTTACAATACCTGCTCTCAGAATATGGCGATGACTTGGGAGAAGGAGTCTTTACACTCAACACAGCGATGACAGCAGATGAAATGCTAAAAATCATTGCAGAACAGTCCGTCAAAGAAGAAATACCGGAAACAGAAGAAATCGAAGAAACACAAGAGCAAACGGCAACAGAAGAAACGCAGGAATCTACGCAAACGCAGGAAACAGAAGAATCTGATATGTCAGAAGAAATCATTGGACCCGAAAACGCGGAGCCGATCAGATGAAGGCAGACAGAAGTGAAAAGATCGAGACCGAGCAGACAAAGCAGCATAGAATTGCCGTTTTTTTAGATTCGATGGAGCAGGATTTACCGCAGTATTTGGAGGAAATAGAACAGGAAGCGATACGATTGCGCGTACCGATTCTTCGTAGAGAAAGCAGAGGATTACTACGCTTTTTGCTCATAAACAATCGTCCCAAGCGTATACTCGAAGTTGGAACGGCAATCGGTTTTTCTTCCCTGTATATGAGTGAATATCTATCACAAGACGCCCACATAGATACGATCGAAAAATATGAAAAATGGAGTGCAATCGCTAACAGGAATATTGTAGCAACACAAAAGAATCATCAAATCACCCTTTTGGAAGGGGATGCCGCTCAAATATTACCCGAACTCCTGCCACCATACGATTTTATATTCATGGATGCTGCAAAAGCCCAATACCTTCCCTTCTTACCACACGCGTTGCGGTTGCTTCGCGTAGGAGGGGTGTTGGTTTCAGACAATTGTTTACAAGATGGAGATATTTTGGAATCCCGATTTGCCATCACGCATCGAGACCGCACCATACACGCACGAATGAGACAATATTTATATGAAATCACGCATCATCAGCTGCTGACTACCGTCATCTTGCCAAACGGAGACGGCGTGGCGGTTAGCGTAAAAACAAGAGAATAGCAATGGATAACGATATGAAAACGCAGAGAGAGATTTCTCCAATCAAGAAACCGGAACTATTGGCACCGGCAGGCAGCCTCGAGATTTTGAAAGTGGCAGTTTGCTTTGGAGCGGACGCTGTTTATATTGGCGGTGATATCTTTGGACTTCGTGCCAAAGCAGTGAACTTTACGCTTCCGGAGATCGCGCAAGGGGTCGCGTTCGCTCATGAGCATGGGGTCAAAGTATATGTGACCGCCAATATCATCGCGCACAATCAAGACCTTTCAGAAGCAGAAGAGTACTTTTTGTCGCTCAAAAACCTCGCGCCTTATGCGCCGGATGCGTTGATTATTTCTGATCCCGGAGTGTATCGCATCGCAAAAAGATGTTGGAAGGATGTTGAAATTCATGTTTCCACACAAGCCAACAACACCAACTATGAGACTTTTCTATTTTGGAGAGAACTCGGGGCGAAACGAGTGGTGACCGCACGAGAACTATCCTTAGAGGAAATCCACCAAATTCGCACCAAACTACCGTCTGACATGGAGATTGAAAGCTTTGTTCACGGCTCCATGTGTATATCATATTCCGGAAGATGCTTGCTGAGTCATTTCCTCACCGGTCAGGACGCAAATCATGGTTCCTGCACACATCCTTGCAGATGGAAATATTACGTTACCGAGGAAACACGACCGGGCGAATATTTACCGATTGTTGAGAACGACAGAGGGACATTTTTGTTTCATTCGAAAGACTTATGTATGATAGCGTATTTACCGGAATTACTTGAAGCCGGAGTCGATAGCTTTAAGATTGAAGGACGCATGAAGAATGCTCTTTATGTGGCTACTGTGGTGAGCACATACCGACGCGCTCTTGATGAGTACCTTCGTTCCCCTGCACTCTATCAAGAAAATATTCCTCAATATCAAGAAGAGTTACGAAAATGCACGCACCGACTCTATTGCACCGGCTTTTATTTTGGAAAACCCACAAAGGATATGCAGGTATACGAAGCAAGTACTTATAGCAGTGAGTATATTTATTTGGGGATTGTGGGAGAGAGATCGGATTTACAGGAGAGTTACTATCCAACCGGTGAAACATGCCAAGAAGGCGGACAATATTTTTATCTGGAGCAAAAGAACAAATTCAGCGTGGAGGACGAAATCGAGATTCTTGAATCAAGTGGGAGAGCAATCGAAACCAAAGTACTCGCGATTACTTCCATAGATCACAAACCGATGGAGAGCGCGCCTCACGCCAGACAAAAACTCAGAGTATCATTAAGTGTTACGCCTCAACAATACGATCTCTTACGAATAAAAAAGCAGTAAATCACACGTTACAATTCGCGCATTCGCCGATCTACGTTTATCGATTGTCGATGCACAGAACCGAACAGAGGCGGGGGGGGGGTTGGGGGGGTTGGGGTGGGGGGTGTTGGTGTGGATGTGGTGGGGGGGTGGGGTCGCCCAGAGGG
>JAISHZ010000269.1 GCA_031262285.1 Lachnospiraceae bacterium
GGGGTTATTATCATTGGGTTGAATCATTTCATGGGAGCGAGGCTGGGATGATGAATCGTCTTTTCCCTGATGCTGTTCTTTGTATGGAAACGGCGCTGTTTTATTATCAATACAGTGACCGTAACCCTTCTGAATGGAATATCACAATTGATAAAAACAAATCAAGAAACCGCACCAATATTGATTATCCATTTGTTAAGGCATATCGTGTTGAGTCTGCTCTGGTGACGCTTGAGGAAACAACTGGAAAGATTGATATGGCGGATGTTCGTATATATGACCGTGACCGTACTATTTGTGATGTACTGCGAAATATGAACAAGATGGATAAAGAGCTTTTCAATAAAGCAATTCAAAATTATGTGAAAGACCCAAAAAAGAATATCCCCAATCTTATGCAGTACGCAAAAGATCTTAGAGTACAGAAACGGGTTAAAGATTTGATTGGAGTGTGGTTGTGATGACTGATAAGGCAGCTTCTGTACTTGCAAAACTAAGAAACAAAGCAAAGACTTCGGGCATAAGCTTTCAACAATGTCTGCAACTTTTTGCGCAGGAAGAATTTCTGCGCAAATTGTCAAAATCAAGATATCGTGATTTCCTCGTGTTAAAGGGTGGATTGTTTATATATACTCTTACAAACTTCGAAAGCAGAGCTACGATTGATGTTGATTTCTTGCTCCGAGGAGTATCGAATTCAATTGATGATGTAAAGTCGCTCATTAGTTCGATTATCAACACACCTACAGATAACGATTATATTATCATGACCGCAAAGGGCTTTGAGGAAATATCTCCGCAGAGAAAACACCACGGTATTAGCACATAGATTATCGCTCAGATAAAGAATGTACGAATCCCGTTTAATGTTGATATAGGTGTCGGAGACATTATCGTACCGAGAGCCGAAGAGCGGAGAATCAATACACAACTGCCGGACTTTGAAGCACCTAATATTAAGACCTATTCTCTTGAAAGTACGATTGCCGAAAAGTTTGACGCAATCCTGCAACGCTATGAACTGACAGGAAGAATGAAAGACTTTTACGATATTTATTATTTGGCGAGGACATTTGCTTTTGACGGAGTAATGTTACAAACTGCAATCCATGAAACGCTGCAACGACGTGGCACTTTCTATGACAGAGATAGCTTCAAGCGAGTAATTTCACTTGTTGACGATAAGGATATACAGAAACGATGGAAAAATTTTCTGAAATCAATCAAGAATGATACACTTGGATTTGAAACTGTGATTCAAGAAATGCAGACATTCCTTGAGCCCGTCATTGAGGCGATGTTGAATGAACAGGAATGGCGTAAAGAATGGGATAGTGTAATAAAAACATGGTTTTGAAATAAAACGCATTCGAAGTAATTGAGTTCATCTTTTTCACCAGCTCAGTATATAACTGACCATCGCTGTAAAACATATGTGGATTCCGGTTGTGTTTTAATGGAAAATAGAATAGAATTACGAAAGATTACGCAGAAAAAATATTCGTAAAACACATACCGATGGAAGCTTGCGGAGGGATAACCGTATGAACAAACAGCAACTCGCATCAAAAATCTGGGAAGCTGCCAATCAAATGCGCTCAAAGATAGAAGCGAATGACTACAAAGATTATATTCTTGGCTTCATTTTCTACAAGTATCTATCGGACACAGAGCTCAAATTTCTACATAAAGAGGGTTGGACAGAAGAGTATATAGCATCTTTTCTCAACGAGGATGACTTAGGAACCGTTGTCTACATTCAGCAGCATATCGGCTACTTTATTTCCTACGACAATCTTTTTTCAACATGGTTGAAAAAGGGAAAAGATTTTAACGTCTCGAATGTACGAGATGCCCTATCCGCATTTAGCCGTTTGATCTATACGGAACGCAAAAAAGTCTTCGATCGGATTTTTGATACCCTGCAAACCGGACTATCCAAACTCGGCGACAGTTCCGCAGTGCAGACCAAATCTATCAGCGAACTCATACAACTCATCAAAGTCATTCCCATGGATGGGAAACAAGATTATGACGTATTGGGGTACATCTACGAATACCTCATCAGTAACTTCGCCGCAAACGCCGGTAAAAAAGCAGGAGAATTCTACACGCCGCACGAAGTCTCTATACTTATGTCGGAAATCGTGGCGAATCATGTGAAAGATCGAACGAAAATCGATATTTACGATCCCACCAGTGGATCCGGTTCTCTATTGATCAATATTGGCAATTCCATCGCAAAGTATTTGGATAACGAAAACAATATCAAGTATTACGCACAAGAATTAAAGGCAAATACCTACAACCTCACGCGAATGAACTTGATCATGCGCGGTATCCTGCCGGATAATATTTTCGCGCGAAATGGCGATACGCTAGAGGATGATTGGCCGTACTTTGATGAGAGCGACCCTATGGGTACTTACAATCCACTCTATGTGGACGCAGTAGTCTCCAATCCACCGTATTCGCAAGCATGGGATCCTGCGAACAAGGAGAGCGACCCGAGGTATTCCGATTTTGGACTTGCGCCTAAGACCAAAGCAGACTTTGCTTTCCTCCTCCACGATTTGTATCACCTCAAGGCGGATGGAATTATGACCATCGTCCTACCGCACGGCGTATTGTTCCGTGGCGGCGAGGAAGGCATTATTCGTAAAAATCTCATTGAAAAGAATCATATCGATGCGATAATCGGGTTACCGGCAAATATCTTCTTCGGTACAGGTATCCCTACCATCATTATGGTGTTGAAGAAAAAACGCACCACAACAGATGTGCTGATCATAGACGCTTCAAAGGGATTTGCGAAAGTCGGTAAAAATAACGTCCTGCGCGCTTCTGACATCAAAAGAATCGCTGATACCGTCATTGGCAGGAAAAGCATAGACAAGTATTCACGCTTGGTCAGTCAAGATGTCATTCGGCAGAATGAATATAACTTGAATATACCGCGTTATGTGGACTCTTCCGATGTGGCGGAGACATGGGATATTTACGCGTCGATGTTCGGCGGTATTCCCAAAGCAGAAATCGCGCTTCTGGAAGAGTATTGGAGAACTTTTGATGGTCTGAAAAAGATACTTTTTACGGATAACGGTTCACCTTACTGTGAACTTGCGGTGGATGATTTAGAAAATGCTATTAAAAATCATCCCGCTGTCGTACAGTGGAGTTCTAGGTTCGAGTATGCTTTTGACGACTTTGCGCGGATGTTAAAAACGCGTTTATTGTATGGATGGGAAACGCTTGGCATCAACAAGGAAGAAACGATCATTGCGGACGATATTTTCAAGAGACTTGAGGAGATTTCACTGATTGATCCTTACAGTGCCTACCAAGCGCTTGATGATGAATGGATAAAAATCGCAGTTGATATAGAAATCCTCCAGACAGAGGGTTTTGCCGCTACCAAAAAGGTCAACCCATTCATGGTGACCAAAAAGAAAGATGGGAAGGATCATGAGGTGCAAGATGGTTGGATTGGTCACGTCATTCCCTTTGAATTGGTGCAAAGAGGAATCCTCAAAACGCAAGCGGAACTGTTGAAGGAAAAGGAAGAAAGGCTTACAAGCATTCAAGCAAGCTATGATGAAATCATAGAAGCATTGTCGGAGGAAGAGAAAGAGTCCGGCGTTTTGAACGAATCCAAAGACTCTTTTGTCGCAGCAGAGATTGCAAAGAAAATCAAAGAACAGTTCGGCACATTGGCAAAAGCCAAGGTGGCGATCATTGGTTTGGACGCAGAAGCTTTGGAGCGAAAGATCGTACAGGTCCAAGAATGGATGGATGAAGAAAAATCTCTGAAAGCTCAGATAAAAGAAGATGCGAAAGTACTTCATTTAAAAACAAAAGAGATGATTGAAAACCTCACGGATGCAGAGGCATTAGAACTACTGGAACAAAAATGGATTCACCCGATTCTTACGGCATTGAATAAAATACCAAGTAACATTATATCGACTTTCATTTCTCGCGTAAAAAACCTTACCGACAAGTATGCAACGACTTATGCAGAGGTCGCGACACAAATCTTAGAAACCAAGAATACACTTGCAAAACTTATGGATGAATTAACAGGAAACGAATTTGACATGAAAGGGCTTCATGAATTTCAAGAGCTTCTGCGAGGTGAGAAAAATGCTTGAAAATACTCAAAAACCGAGCATTCGATTTACTGGATTTACTGATGCTTGGGAACAGCGGAAGTT
>JAISHZ010000313.1 GCA_031262285.1 Lachnospiraceae bacterium
AAATGTCAACTACGGGAAGCGGCATAGAATCAGCTCTTTTTTCGGTTTGTCGATGCCTAAAATCCTAAAGTAAATGACATTGCGCATAATGCCTCGCTCAATCCCGTAACAATTGCATAAATTTCTGCGCATTTTGAGCGGTATCTACTCCGAATACGGCTGATCCTGCGACAATGACATTCGCTCCGGCAGCTATCACGTCACGAACATTATCTTTTGTAATTCCTCCATCGACCTCAACGTCTGTCTCCAAGCCTTTCTTCCTAAGCAATTCCCGCAGTTTGGTCACTTTCTCCAGACAACTTGGTATTAATGTTTGCCCACCAAAGCCGGGTTCAACCGTCATCATCAGAAACATATCCGCTTCCTCCAAATAAGGTTCTAACGCACTTACGGGTGTCCCCGGTTTAATCGTCAACCCTGCCTTTACGCCATAAGAACGAATGGTTCGTAGAGACCTCTCGACATCATGAAGCGCTTCCAAATGAACTGTCAAAATGTTCGCACCGGCTTGTGCATATTCCTTTACATATCTGTCCGGATCATTGATCATCAAATGCACATCCAAACACAATTGTGTATGGGTACGAATGGATTTCAAAACAGGAAGCCCAAATGAGATCGATGGGACAAACAATCCATCCATCACATCGACATGAAGGTAGGTCGCTCCTGCGTCCCTTACCGCGTTGATCTGCTCTCCTAATGTCCAAAAATCTGCTGCCAAGATCGAGGGAGATAAGATATTCATGACAAAACCTTTCTTTTGTTATAAACACACACTACAACCGCTATCTATACATATCTTGATTCAGTTTCTAACACTGCAATCTCTTTTTGCCATACGTTTCTGCTACTATTCACGCACAATGTCATTTACTTAAGACATCTGATGCAAATGTCAACTACGGGAAGCGGCATAGAATCAGCTCTTTTTTCGGTTTGTCGATGCCTAAAACCCTAAAGTAAATGACATGGATTCACGTATTCGCTGATATCCGTTTCAAGCAGTGTTCCTCTCTTTTCTCAATTGATCTTTTCGCTACTCTTCTCTTCCACTCAAGCTTCACTCATTTGAGCAAGCAAATCGATCTTAATGTCATAAAGTTTCTGCGAAAGATCCACGTAGATTTGATGCGGGTATAGAAGTCTGCGCGTTTCATCCCACAGCGTCTCCAATTCCTGTTGACAATATGCACGGATCTCCATAACGGGTTTCGATTTGTAGCAACATTCTCCATTCTCAAAAATTGGTTCTAACAAAGATCGTAACTGATAAGTTCCTGCCTCCAAACGAGTCTTTTTCCATGGCTCAAGCGGATCAAAAAGCAAGAGCGGCGCATTTGGAGAAAAAGTTTCCTCCTCAAGCGCAATCAAATCCGCTTTCACTTTACCGGTGGCTTTTTCATACACACGATAAATCACTTTGTTTCCCGGATTGGTTACTTTCTCTGTATTTTCCGACAACTTTATTTTCGGGATAAATGTTCCATTCTTGCCTTGAATCGCCGCCAGTTTGTATACGCCGCCAAATGCCGGACTATCTTTGGATGTAATCAAATTGGTGCCGACACCCCACGAGGTGATTTTCGCTCCTTGTGCTTTTAAGCTATCAATCAACGATTCATCCAGATCATTGGAAGCAGAAATCACAGCATCCGGAAAACCTGCTTCATCTAAAAGATAACGTGCCTTTTTGGATAAATACGCCAAATCACCGCTATCTAGCCGAATCCCATAAAACCGAAGTGGAATCCCGTTTTGACGCATTTCCTGAAATACGCGAATGGCATTGGGAATCCCGGATTTGATCGTATCGTACGTATCCACCAACAAAATACAAGCAGAAGGGTACAATTTGGCATACGCTTTGAATGCAGAAATCTCATTCGGAAAGCTCATGATCCAACTATGAGCGTGGGTACCTTTCACCGGAACATCAAAAAGCTGCCCGGCAAGGACATTGCTTGTCCCAATACAACCGCCAATCATCGCGGCGCGTGCGCCGTAGATACCGGCATCGGGTCCTTGCGCGCGGCGCAATCCAAACTCCATCACTCCATCGCCCTTCGCAGCGTAACACACTCTGGAAGCTTTGGTAGCAATGAGACTTTGATGGTTAATAATATTTAACAGTGCCGTTTCGATCAACTGCGCTTCCATAATCGGCGCGATGACTTTGATTAAAGGTTCTCTGGGAAAGATAACAGTTCCTTCCGGAATGGCGTAAATGCTTCCCTTGAATCGAAATTCCGATAAATACTGCAAAAAATCTTTTTCAAAAATACCCAAAGAATCAAGATAGGCGATATCCTCCGGCCAAAAATGCAACTCCTTTATATAGGAAATGACTTGTTCTAAACCTGCCATAATTGCATATCCACCGCCAAAAGGATTGTTACGGTAAAACATATCGAAAATAACAGTTTCGTTTTGATCTTTATTGTGAAAATAGCCCTGCATCATCGTCAATTCATACAAATCTGTAAGCAGTGTTAAATTTTGTCGCTTCATAACCTTACCTTTCTTCCTGTATCTCCATTTGTATCGTATTTCTGAACATTGACCCAATATTATCTTCAAACTATATCCCGAACAGTCGAAATTGTGCAGCAGCTCCCGTCCGCGCCTTAGGCGCGAATAGATACCCTTTGATCACACCTTATACTAATAGATAATCCCAAAACGGTCAAGAAAAATGCGTTTTCTGCATTTTTCAATGACTTAACGTGATTTGGTCGGCAACTGAACCAAGATTACCGCGCCAAAGACGATCGCGCAACCAAGCATCTGTCGAACTGTCAGTGTCTGATCTTGTTGTAAAATACCGATGCGGTATGCAAAAAAGCCCGCAACCGCTGCTACCACAGCTTCCAGACTCATCACCAAAGCCGCTATCGTAGGATTCAATCCCTTTTGCCCGACGATCTGCAAGGTATAGGCCACACCACAACACATCACCCCCGCATACAACAGAGGCCACACCCCTTCTTGAAGCTGTGCCCACGATGGCTGTTCTGTGAAAAATGCGCCCGTCGTACAAATCACCCCACACACCAGAAATTGGATTGCTGACAATACAGCTCCATCCACCTTGGGCGAATAATGATCAATCACCAATATGTGCACCGCAAATACGATTGCACAAAAAAAAGTGAGCACATCACCCATATTGATAGAAATCACATCTTGCTCCATACAAAGCAAGTACATCCCCACGACAGCCAATGCCGCCGCTACCCACACGATATTGCGGATTTTGCGTTTGATAAAAATCCCGAGAATCGGCACAAATAGGATATACAATGTTGTAATAAATCCGGATTTTCCTACCGTGGTATACGATATACCGTATTGTTGCAACGTAGTAGCCAAAGTGAGCGCCGCCCCACAGACGAGTCCGCCGGGTAATGCGATACGCCATGGAATTGGTTGTGGTTTCGTGTGCGTACAATTTCTACTAATCAATAAATACAGACACAATACCATGGTTCCGATGAAAGATCTGACCCCATTGAAAGTCAAAGGACCCATATAGTCCATTCCTTTCATCTGTGATACAAAAGCCATTCCCCAAATCACGGCAGCAAGTAATAAGATTCCGGATTGTCTGAGCGTGTGTGATTTCATGTCGTTATTCCTCACTTCTTCCTATGTATTGAAACCATGTGAAAAGCAAAAAACGCTTTTCACTTCTGATAAGATGTCCGCTGAAGCGGATGATCATTATAAAATATGCCTCCTGCTCCATCTGTTAAAACACTGCCTATCATATCACCGGAATCTCTAAAAATCAAATTACGGTTTACAATTCAAGCATTAACCGATCTACGTTTATAGCTTATCGATGTACAGAACCGTACAGAGCCGTGGGGAGTTTTGGGTGTTATAC
>JAISHZ010000008.1 GCA_031262285.1 Lachnospiraceae bacterium
CCGATCCGCGCTGGCAAGCGTCTGCCCTCCTACATTGGAGTTGTCAGAAATAATGGCTGTTACCCTCGCCCAGTTGGCTCCGACGGCAGTCACGCGACCGACCAGACCTCCCTGTGCGATGACATTCATGTCCACTTTCACCCCGTCTTCCTCTCCTTTGTCGATTTCAAAGGTGGAAAACCAATTGCCGGAATCGTTGGCAATGACTCTGGCACCGATCTTGTCATAATCGGCATACTGTTCGTCCAATTCATAAAGCTGACGAAGGGTATGCAGTTCGTACCAGTCCTGTTGTAATAAAATATTCTCCTGTGTCAAGGACGTAACATCTTCCCGTAGTTGCTCATTCTCCGCAAGAAGTCTGCGAATCTCCACGAGTTCCTGTGAACGATCAGAAAGCCATCCCCCGATCTTCGCGATCCCCTGTTGGAAAGGGATTACGACATATCCGGCCGCTGAACCCAGCGGCTTTTGAAAGAGATCCGTTCCGAAAGTCAAGAGCATCAAGGAACAGCATAGGATTGTTAAAATAAAAAGGAGGTATTTACTTGGTAAAGTAAACCGCTCTCCCTTTTTTTTGATGATCGGACTCATTTTCCCATTCCCTCTATCGCGTAGGCTACTGTTTTATAATTTTCATCTTTGATTACTTTGGAAAGACCGATTGCCACGCTTGTAATTGGGTTTTCCGAAGCGTTGACGGTAAGTCCCGTCCCACCCTCTAAACGTTGCATTAAGTGATTCACGCTGGACGCGCCACCGGTCAAATAAATCCCATGTCGGTAAATATCCGCCGCCAATTCCGGAGGAGTTCTTTCTAATATGACTTTCACGTTGTCAATGATCGACAGGAAATGCTCTTCCATGGATTCATCCAATAGTCTTGTCGGAATCGCTCGTTCCACGGGGAGTCCCGTTACGATGTCTCTGCCATACACCACGGCGGGGTTGTTTTGTTCTTCCAAATCCCGTAATGCGATCTTAACCGTCTCAGCAGTCTTGCCACCGATTATCAAACTGAATTCTCTACGGATCGCGGAGCGAATTGATTCGTCAAATTTCATTCCGCCTACTTTGATCAGTTTGCTCAGTACGATCCCACCCAGAGACAGAATGGAAATCTCTGTCGTCTCATACCCGACGTTTACGACCATGACGCCTTGGGAGTTTTTGACATCTATGTTCATACCCAAGCCGTCAGCAACCGCCTTTTCTACGACCATAATGCGTCGCGCTTTGACATTGGCATTGCGAATCAGATCATAAAAAGCGCGCTTTTCAACCCCTGTGACATCGGTGGGTACCGCAATATAGTAATCAGCAGGACGGATATTGCCTTTTTGTTGATCGGTCACGAAATAGCGAATCAAGGTATCCATGTTTTTGATATCCGCGATGACACCCCCGGACAAAGGATATGTTATTTGAATATTTGCCGGTGCTTTCTCATACATATCAAATGCGGAATCACCGTAGGCAAAAAGAGCATTCTTCTTTTCGATCGCGATCATGTTCTTTTCCACCATGATGTTTTCATCATTGCGGTTATAGATCTTAATGTTGTTCGTACCAAGGTCTATTCCAAATGCATTGTTACCCAAGGTGTGCCCCTTTCCGCTCTGCAAAATTGTGGTTTATATGTAGTGTAACTCTTTTAGACTCGTATAAACATTGTCGCCGATGATTACATGATCAATTAAATAAATACCGATGTCCGCTCCTGCCCGTAACACCGCTTCCGTTAGCGTTAGGTCAGATTTGCTCGGATTGGGATCTCCGCTTGGATGATTATGGATCAGCATAATACTGGACGCTTTCGACCACAACGCTTCGATAAAGATCTCTCTTGGTGAAATCAAAGACATCCTCGCGCTTCCTTTGGAAAGGAGGGATTCTTTGAGTAGGCGTAATTTCGTGTCCAAACACGCCAAAAAAACACATTCTGTCTGTTCATGGCGCAACCGCTCCATATAGTATTCTGCGACTGTATGAGGTTGGAGAAAGGATAATGTCGATTTGGCTTTTGCACGGCTAAACCGCAAAGTTAACTCCATCAGACATTGGATTCTGACAGCCTTGACCATGCCGATTCCTTTGATCGACATCAGCTGATCCAATGTGACATCATACAACCCGAGAAGTCCACCCTTAGGGTTGTGATCCGCTAAGCGCATGACTTCATCTGCTATTTGCATGACGCCTGCTTCTTTGGTTCCCGATCGAAGAATGATCGCTAAGAGTTCTCGATCGGTCAAAACTTGTGGTCCAAATTGCAGATATTTCTCGTAGGGCAAAGTATCAGTGTACATTGTGATGTCTCCTTTGAACGCTTACCGCCTTCTCCGCATAAAGCATTCATCCAAAGACATTTGAAACCCATCCATTTCCACCGTGTTCGTCAAAAAAACGGCGTTTGTACGTGAAAAGCTCATTGCTTCCGACATTGTAGCACAATTTCAAAATTGTGTACATTCCTTTCCGGAAAAAGTGAAGGATTTTATTTCGCGTATTTTTTTAAGGAAATCAGTGCGTTTTCGACATCTGTAAGGCATAATTCGTTCGCATCCACCATCTCCTGCAGTGTCTTTTGCGCGCCATATTTGGCGTGCTGCCATGTCAACCCACCTTGAAAATATACTGTATAGGGTTCTCTCATAGGAGCATCAGCTGACAATTCTATCGAAGCGCCGGATACGAAAGCACCTGCTGCCATAATCACCGGATCTTCATACCCCGGCATCGCCCAAGGTTGTGGTACCACATGAGCATCAATCGGCGCTGCCGCTTGTATGCCGCGGCAAAAAGCGCACACTTTCGGCGCGTCGCCAAAGGTAATGGCTTGTACGATGTCTGTGCGTTCCTGCGAAGCGCTCGGATGCGCCATATAGCCTAGACCTTCGTACAATGCTGCCGTAAAGACTGCTCCTTTATGTGCACTGGCTGTCACCGTTGGCGCCAAAAAGAGTCCTTGATAAAAGGGACCTAACACCCCCAACGAAGCGCCGACTTCTCTTCCCAATCCCGGTGCAGTCAATCGGTAAGCGGCATTTTCCACAAAGGGTTGTTTGCCTACGATATATCCACCGATGGGAGCCAGACCCCCTCCCGGATTCTTAATGAGTGATCCGGCTACTAAATCCGCACCTACATCTGTCGGCTCTGTCATTTCTACGAATTCACCATAGCAATTGTCTACCATACAGATCAAATCCGGCTTCTGTTGCTTTAGAAATTGTATCAACGCACCAATTTGTGCGAGGGGAAAGGAAGGTCTGGTCTGATACCCTTTTGAACGTTGAATCAGCGCCAGTTTGGTTTTGGGCGATATTGCTTTATGAATTTGCGCGTAATCAAAACTTCCGTCCGGTAATAGCTCCACCAATTGATGTGTGATCCCATATTCCGCTAGAGATCCAACACTGGGGCGCATACCAATGACTCCTTCCATGGTGTCGTATGGTTTCCCTGCCGGGAGCAACAATTCGTCGCCCGGTCGTAAATTGCCTGCAAGCGCGGTTGTAATCGCACAGGTTCCGCTGATGATTTGTGCTCGTACCAGAGCCGATTGTGTATGAAAAATAGACGCATAGACTTTTTCCAGGGTGTCGCGACCCAAATCATCATATCCATACCCGGTTGTCCCGCACAAATGCGCTTCGCTGACTCTATATTGCTGCATGGCGTGTAAAACCTTGAGTTGATTGTATTCCGCGATCTCGTCGATCTGTTCAAATCGCTTTGAAAGATGATCTTGTACGTTTTGCGCGTAACGGACGATGAGTGAATCGATATGAAGTTCCTGTTGGTAAAAATTCTGAATCGTCGTATTTACTTGAGTAGTCATTTCATTCTCCATTCTGTAGGGTACTGTTCATGCGGTTCGCCGATTTACGTTTTAGGGGTAGTGTTTCCCGGACGAACCGCACAAGACTTTTGGAGTATCGCGCATACTAGCGCTTTTTCGTCGCCGTACTCCTGTCGATCTAGCCATATTGTCTCTCTTTCACGACGAAACCATGTTAATTGACGTTTTGCGAAGTGTCTGGTGTTCTTTTTGATGTCGTCTATTGCTTGATCAAGGGTGCACTTCTTATTTAAATATGCTAGAATTTCGCGATAGCCCAGTCCCTGCATGGATGTCATTTTATCGTGACAGCCTTTGTTTTGTAATTCTTGTACTTCCGCAACCAGTCCGGCTGCAATCATATCCTCTACGCGTTTGTTAATCCGTTCATAGATCTTCGCTCGATCATCCGTTAATACAAAAAATGAGGTTTGGTAAGCAGGTTCCTTTTCATGTTGAGAATTGTTGTGCTCTGAAATAGGACAACCGGAAAGTTTGTGGAATTCCAGTGCGCGGATGATTCGTTTGCTATTGTGGGGATGGATGGTTTGTGCGGATTTGGGATCAACCTTTTGCAGTTGTTCGTGGAGGTAAGAGGCACCTTTTTGCTGTGCGGTTTGTTCTAACTGTAATCGGTATTCGTTGTCTTGTTCCATCTGCGTGAAATCAATATCGTAAAGAATCGCTTGAATATAAAATCCGGTTCCTCCCGTCAAAATGGGTATACGCCCTCTTTCGTGTATTTCCGTGATTGCTTGTTTCGCCATTTGCTGAAACTTAACGACATGAAATTCTTCCCAGGGATCTAGAATATCAATCCCATGATGTGGAATCCCACGCATTTCTTCCGTGGTGATTTTGGCTGATCCAATATTCATGCCGCGATAGACTTGCATAGAATCTGCTGATACGACTTCGCCGCCGATCTGTTTCGCTAATGTCACTGCCAAGGAGGATTTTCCGATTGCAGTTGGTCCTGCTATGATTAGTAAAGGAGGTTTGTTGGAGGTTTCTTTCATTTTGTATTTCCCTTGCGATTTCTTGATTGAGGAAGTTTATAGTAATCTTTTAAATTTTCGATCGAGTTCTTCATGGCTCATGGAGATAATCGTGGGACGACCATGCGGACATCGATATGGATTTTCGAGCGTAAGGAGTTCATCAATAAGTGCGTTCGCTTGCGCAAAGCCAAGTGAAGTATTTCCTTTTACGGCTGCTTTGCAGGATAGAGAAGCGATTTTTTCTTCCATGGTCGTAAGGGTATCGCCGAGGGGGGTATGAAGGGAGTCCAATACTTCTAAGAAAAGAGACTTTTCCGATGCACCGTATAGCTGTGTGGGAACTGTTCGAAGCGCGTATTCATTGCCACCAAAAGAATCTGCCGTAAAGCCGAAAGCTTCAAAAACGGCTCGATTCTCCAAAAAAGCCACTTCTTCTTGCCCTGTCAATGTCACGATGATCGGCGGTAGGAGATTTTGTGTATCAATCGTCTGTTCTTTGAAGGCTTTCATGAGTCGTTCATATTTGACTTTTTCGTGCGCTGCGTGTTGATCGATGATGTATAGGCTATTCTCGTATTCCATGAGCCAATATGTATTGAAAAGTTGTCCAATCAATTGAAACCGCGAACGGCTCTCTCTGCTGATCACTTTTGCTTCAAATAGATCCTTAGGCACTTCGATGAAAGCAGTTGGAATGTTTGTAGGGGTAATTGTTGTTAATAAGGAATTCTGTGTATTGATTAGGTTGTTTGTCGTTATGAATGCGGTATTCTGTGTGTTTCCTTGTTCGTTTGACGTTATGAAAAGGGTATTCAGTGCATTACTTAGGTTGTTTGAAGCTATGAATGAGGTATTCAGTGCATTACTTAGGTCGTTTGAAGTTATGAATGAGGTATTCTGTGCATTACTTAGGTCGTTTGACGCTATGAATGCGGTATTCTGTGTATTTCTAAGGTTGTTTGACGTTGCTGATGAAGCATGCCCTTCTTTTTGGAGGTCATTCGAATTTGCTAATGAAGCGTTCGTTTCTTTTCTGAATTCGTTTGAATTTGTTAATGAAGCATTCGTATCTTTTCTGAAGTCGCTTGGAGTTTTTAGCGAGAGAGTTGATGTTCCGGCATGAATCGTTTGTGTATCTGCGGTATGTTTCAGTATCTCTTCCTTAGTTTCTTCTTCTCTTACCATATATTGCTGTGCGCGTTTTGTCTCAAATGGCTCCGGTATGCTATAGGAAATGGTGGTGGACTGCTCTTGTTTTATCCTATTTTTCCACTCTCGATTAGTTTCCGGTGTCACATCGGGGATCATTTCACGGCGAGAAAGCGTTTCTTTTATCATCGCCAAGAGGGTACTTGTAACTTCGGTCGGTTTTTCAAATCTCACTTCCAGTTTGGCAGGATGAACATTGACATCAACCGATCCGGGATCTATTTCTATCAGTAGCACGCAAAAGGGGAATTTGTGTTGCATCAGATATGGTTTATACCCTTCCTCAATCGCTGCAGCGATGTGCGTACTTTTGATAAATCTTCCGTTCAAAAAGAAGAGTTCATGACTACGATTGGAACGCATAAGTTGCGGTTTTCCGAGATATCCGGTTACTTTCACGCCGTTTTGTGTGGAATCAATCGGCGTAAGTTGAGTCGCTGTTTCTTTTCCATAAATCCGATATATCACTTCCTTCAAATCTCGATTCCCGGATGTATGAAATCGAACTTTACCTTCCAGCACAAATTTAAAAGAAACATCCGGTCTGCCAAGCGCCAAATGTTCCATCCATTCAAAGATGTAACCACCTTCTGTTGCTTTTTGTTTTAAAAATTTGCGTCGTACCGGTGTATGATAAAAAAGATCCCGCACCAAAAAAGTCGTCCCTGTCGGTGCGCCTACTTCCTCTATCTTGGCATCGAAGAAATCTTTGGATTGCTCGCCATCTTGATCAGACGCTACTTCACAGAGGAATCTGACTCCGGTCAAAGCTTCTTTCGTCTTGGTGATCACCTCTATCTTAGCGACTGCGGCAATACTGGAAAGTGCTTCTCCCCGAAACCCCAGACTTTTCGTTTGTTGCAGGTCATCGATGGAGGTGATCTTACTCGTCGCATGACGCAAAAACGC
>JAISHZ010000224.1 GCA_031262285.1 Lachnospiraceae bacterium
TGAATGTCACTTTCTAAATCTTCGTAGGCATCTACCAGATAAATAAACTTCCCCAAGTGAAAACCCAGCCCGGAAAGTGCTTCGCGCCATACATCCTGTCGGTAACAAACAATCTCGGCCAGTAGCTGTCCAAACACCCCGGAAGCAGCATCCAGATCCGGCTTCCTTTCACGTTCGATTTGATGAATCTCTAAAAGACAACTACGTATATGTTCTGTCTTCTTATTGATGCGTTCATGTTCGCGAAGCATGAAGTTTTCGTTCGTTTCCGAGGGTTCACGGGAGGCGGAATCTTCATTCTTTCTCCCGGCTGCATGAGCGGCGGATCCTGTGTCATGTGTATCAGATTTATCGACCGCAATTTTTGCTCCGATCATATTTTTTCGAAGATACGCCGTTATACTACGATCATCCATCCAGTCGTCCGCACATTTCTCATATGACAAAATCATATTCATCTGTGCGATATAAGTTGTGATCTCGTTGGTTCGTATCGTCTTTCGTTTGAATGGGTGCGCAGCGCAACGTATTGTTTTTTGGAATTCTTGCGGCTCGTATAACGCGGTCAACAACAGCAACAAAAAAGTTAAATCATAGTTTAGCGTCATCCGTCCAATCCAGCCGTATTGCTTCCCCAACTCATGACACAGTCCGCAATAGAAGGATGCGTATACCGCTGTTTCCTCTTTAGCCAACATGGCTTGGTTGGCGACGACATACCCGAACATCGGCTCACCCGATCCCTTCAAGTCTTAATCCAAAACGAACTATGCGCTACATAGACGTCAACGATATGAAAACATCGGTTCCTCTATTTCTTACGTTTTTGCGATAAACGTTGCACCACACTTTCTACAATGGATTTCGATTTTCCCTTTTCCTTTTGGCACACGCATTTTTTGCTTACAGGTTTTACATGTAAAAAAACGATATGTTCGGTCTTGTTGTGTTTGGCTGCTCTTTTGACGGCGAAAAAAAGACTTAACCTTCGCCATGCGTCTTTGTACCGCTTGATTTTCTGCCGCTCTTTGATAAATGTTTCGTGAAAACATACGATAATAAGTCAATGCCAATAAGAAAATACTAATTAATCCAAATCCCTGATGAAAAAAGAAAGATAGAAAGAGAAACACGAGTGCAATCCCAAGCAGTAGATTATTTAAGGAATCGTTCCTGCCATAACGACCTCTCATCCATCTCATAAAACGTTCTTTCATTGCAAACTCCCTCTAATATGCGAATAATACAAAGCTCCAAAAGTATTCACCTGATTCTACACGTTTTTAGCGCATGTGACAAGCCACTCCATTCATCGTTTGTCAATTAAAATGATATCCGTTTCCTTTACCTTAGTCTCGTCCGAATCTCATCAAGTACCGATCCTTCGACTTTGATCACATTAAGCGATGGAAATAGGTTAATCTCTTTTCCATCTTTATATGCTTTTACTGATATGATGAATTCACCATCGTCCGGCATATAGAGAGGAACCATAAACTCTAGATTTTCATTTTGGACATAGGAAGGTGCATTTGTATAGATAAACGATGTGTTTAAATCCGGATTTTGATCTGTCATTTCCGTCGGAAAAACAACTTCTACGATGTCTATGTATCCATACGCAGTAATTTCCAAGATACCGCTTTCGCCGCGCTTAAAGATGGGATCATGTGGAGAGAGGATTCGTGTGATATTGGTAGTCAGAGCAAATTCTGTCGCACCTTGCGCCTTGCTTTGATGATTGCCGACATTGTCTGTTGCGCTAACCGTTACGGTGAAGTCTCCGCTAAAAATCGGCTCATCCTCGGTTATGGTGATTCGTATGCTTCCATCCACACCGGCTTCATACCGATTCGTGATTTTATTATCGTCATTGGTGATTTCCACATAAAATTCTTTCACGCCACTGCCATTGTCTTGCGCAGTATACAAAAGGGTCACTTCTCCCTCGCCGCGATCCAAAAGAGTCAGATCATCCAGTTGTTCGCCGCCGCTGATCGTCGGAGGCTTACTATCACCAATGAGATAGATGCTATGGAGAAGATCACTTTCCCAAAGAGAAGTTACAACTGTATTTTTGTAATCGGCTCCGACGATGGGGGTTACTTGGATCGTCTCTTCAGAGTAAGCAGACGACATCACAAAACGTTGCGTGGCGGTAAGGTCACGATTTTCATTACTTCGTGTGGTTATATTATAGCCATCGCTTTGTAAGATTGAAGAACCCTCTTCCCGGATGGAAGCTCCCAAGGTGATTAAGGTATCCCCTTGATCAGCAAGATGACTTGGCGTTTGCAACGTGAAGCGTTGAGCTAACGTCCCATTTAGTTGCTGCGCACGAAATGTACTGTAGTTTATTTGATATCGCCCTGTCGCATCGGTCAAAATCCTGCCTTTTTGGTGTATCGTAAAAGGTGTTAGCCCATCACTTTTTACATAGTATGTGTATAGCGCTCCGGCCGGATATACATTATCCCCACAATCTATCATGAGTTGATCCGTACATAATTCCCATGCCACCTCATCATCTTGTTTACTTACTCTGATATGTATCGTAAAGCTTATGTTGCCTGCGAAATCTACCGCTGCAAGGTGGAGGTAGCGGGTGGTATCAGACAGGATTACATGGATCGCAGGAGCCGAGGATGATAGTAATAAGGTTCCGTTTTTTTCAGTTAATTTTGTGGCTGCGTAA
>JAISHZ010000101.1 GCA_031262285.1 Lachnospiraceae bacterium
CATCATTTCAAAAGAACGATCTCTTATGCCACTCGTAGTGTTTGGATATGTCGGTATATTTTTCACAAATATGCTACTATCCTATGCAAACAACTATTGTACCAATCGTCTGATGAACCGTATAACATTTCGAGTTAAAATGAAGATCATGCAAGGATACTTTACGCGGGATTTTGTGGAGTATGATACGCAGAGTGTTGGCGATATGAAAATGCGCTTAGAGGATGATACTACTTGCATCGCCGATTATGCGGGGAAACAAACCATTGATTATCTCACAAATTATGTGACCTTCCTAGTTTCATCGGTACTTTTGCTTATGATTAACCGGCGACTAGCTCTCTTTGCTTTGGTTGGCATCCCGCTCACATTTTGGCTTGATCATAATATCGCGAAACGCGAAGCTGTTGTACAAAACAAGCAGCGCAAAAATGATCAAGAAATGTCCAGTTGGCTTCACGCCTCCGTACAAGGATGGCGTGAAATAAAAGCATTGAATATACAAAAGCACGAGGAAAGACTATTTGTTCGACACATTCACAACTTTGCCATCTATTTTGGTACATGGATCAATTATTGGGTCGCAAGAGTTCTCATCATCCCCAAAATCAAAGAGGAATTTTTGATGCAATTTGGTCTCTACTTTTTCGGGGGACTATCCATCATTGCCGGACATTTTGAGATTGGTTCTTTGCTCGTATTTATGCAATACTACGCACTGCTCTCCGGCTCATTAGAAACACTCTCCAATGCTGATGCAGAAATATTAACTGCCAAACCAAAGAGTGAACGCTTACTTCATGAATTGTATAGAGCTGCCGAACATAAATGCGGTCTGACATTTCCAAATGGCAACGGCAGCATTGCTTTTCAAGATGTCACCTTTGCTTATCCATCCTCAGAAAAACCTGTCTTGCGAAAATTATCATTTACCATCTCAAAAGGAGAACGGGTTGCGATCATTGGCAAAAGTGGTGCCGGTAAAACCACTGTGCTTAAATTGATGCTCGGCTTACTTCATCCGACATCCGGCGATGTCCTTCTTTCCGGGATATCCATTCAAAATATACGACCGGATACCTTGTATCAACATTTTGGATTTGTAATGCAAGACAATATCCTCTTTGATGATTCTATTAAAGAAAATCTATTTTATGCAAAACAAAACGCAACAACAAAAGAACTTGAAGTTGCCTGTAGAAAAGCTTACATCTGGGATTTCGTGAAAACCTTGCCGGAAGGATTGGATACCGTCATCGGAGAACGCGGAATAAAGTTATCCGGCGGGCAAAAGCAACGTATTGTTCTAGCTCGTTCCTTTCTACGAGACGTCGATACTTTCATTTTCGACGAAGCCACCAGCGCACTGGATCAATATAGCGAAAGCATGATACAAGATGCCATCCGAAGCATTAGTCAAGATAAAACCATCATTGTAGTAGCACACCGAAAGAGTTCGCTCGCTCTATGTGATCGGGTGATAACAATCCCCTCATGATCTTCTTTTTTACGCGAATTGTCATGAACTGATGTATTTTAAATTTTGATCCACGTATTCACTCCTCTACGTTAAGGGTTGTGTATCCCCTCGGCTCTGTGCGGTTCTGGTCATCGATTTACTATAAATGTTGATCGGCGAACACCTAAATAGTAACAGTAAGTCGCAATGACTTTTAGGTTGATTAACATCAAATTTTGTGCCACAATACAAATGAAGCGCAAATGAGTTCAACGAGAGGAACAAAACCATGAATAGAACCATACATCGAATGCTCACATCGTTTCTATTATGGAGCTGCCTAGCGACCTGTGCGATCATTGCCGGGTGTGCGAAACAAGAACTTGGCGGTGTCAAAACTTATGCTGACTTTATAGGTTCTGATTTCACAGGATCTTTGCAAGCAGGTGAAGTTTATGATGTTGTGATGGAGCAAGAACTGGGAACTGAAAAAATTGACCAGTTTGAGAATATCACAGATATGCTGGGAGCCGTCGATATCGGCAAAGTTGATTTTGCCGTGATGGCATCTGACTCCGTCTATTCTCACACGACTTCGGGCGAGTATCAAAATTTGACGTTTACATTCTTACCATCTGATATGTTTACCTCTGAAAATGCCCAGATTTTTCATACCCAAGAACTAGCCGATCAGTACAATGCTTTTATCGATTCACTGATTGAATCGGGTGAACTGGCAGATATGATTCATTTTTGGTTATCTGGCGCATTGCCCGAAGCAAAAGACATCCCCGTTATCACCGGTTCCGAAGAAAACGGCGAAATCGTTTTTGCTGCTTCCGGTGGTTACGCACCGATGTATTATGTAGGGGAGAATGGCGAAAATGTTGGCTTTAACAAAGAGATGAGCGAGCGCTTTGCTGCGTATCTTGGGAAAAAGCCCGTTTTTGTGGATATGAACTATGCGGCTATTTTACCCTATGTGCAAACCGGGAAAGCTGATATGTCCGCTTGTTGCTTTAGTATGACCAATGATCGGGAGGATTCTGACGTCTTCTTTTGCAAACCGTATATGTCCAGCTATATTGCTCTGGCTTATAGATCCACCCAACCAACCGTCGCTGTCCAAAATGTTTATGGTGTATTAAACGCAAATGGTACGTACGATATTTATCATATGTCGGATACAAGCACCTCACAAGACGGCACCTCCTCCGGTACGGTGACTCCTCAACAAGAGAATCCCGACAATCTCACAGTGGACGACATCATGGGTAAGACATTCAGCGCCCGTATCGGTACTATTTATGATGCGCTTGTTCACGACTATTTTGAACCGGCAAAGGTAGAACTTTATGAGGATGCTGCATCTTCCTATGCCGCAGTGAGTCAAGGTAAGGTAGAATTTGCGGTATATGATAAAGTCATGACAGTACAGGCCCTCAAGCAATACCCCGACTTAGCTTATCTTGATCTACCCGAAAGCTACTTGAATGTGCCGGATGGATATTCCGCCAATTTCTCAAAACAAGCCTTGGTAGACGAATTTAATGCGTATCTCAAAGAGGTGGTCGCCGATGGTACCATCGCCGAGATGACAAGCCGCTGGCTTTCTGCCGATTTCGACGACCAAACGACGCAGATGCCTGCTTTTCACTTGGAGGACAATACCGGCGAAACGATACGGATCGCTTGCGACGCAACAAATATGCCCTTTGCTTTTGTATCCGCGAATGAGACCATGATCGGCTTTGACGTTGAATTGATGACGCGTTTTGCAGAAGCAACCAATCGCAAGTTGGAATTTCAAAACATGGCTTTTAATGCCATCATGCCGACGATAGCAAGCGGCAAAGCAGATATGGGGATCGGCTCGATTACGATTACCGAGGAACGCAAAGAAATGGTGCTTTTCACCGATCCTGTTTACTATGAAAGAGCGGTGGTCGCATACCGGGTTTCCAATGCTGAAGAAATACAAAACAATACTTTCTTCGCCTATATCAAAAAATCCATTTGGCGCAATCTCATTGAAGAAGGACGCTATCAACTGATCCTAAGAGGTCTGTTGGTGACGATGAACATCACGGTATGTTCCATGCTGATCGGCACTATTTTGGGTGGTTTTGTTGCATTCGCATTAACACGCAAAAACCGCGTCATTCAACGCGTCACAAAACTCATTAACGGTTTGATTAACGGCTTACCTACTGTCACGCTGTTATTGGTCGCATACTATATTATCTTCGGTTCCTCTCAGATTAGTAATGTCATCATAGCCATCGCGACGTTTAGCATGATTATGGCGATTCGAATCGGCGAAGTATTAGCCGCTGCCATCGAAACCATTGACCCCATCCAAATCGAAGCAGCACGCGCTTGTGGCTTTTCGGCAACCGGCGCATTTATGAACGTAACACTACCGCAAGCGATCAAACACGCACTTTCCCCCTACTTAACGAATTTCGTCAGCTTGATGAAAGAAACAGCGATTGTCGGGTATGTGGCGATTCAAGACTTGATGCGAGCATCAGACATCATCCGAAGCCGCACATATGACGCGTATTTCCCTCTTCTATTCGCTGCACTCATTTACCTGATTGTAACGACAGTGTTTATCCTTTTATTTAAGGCGATCATCAAAAAAGTCAATCATACCGGAAGAGCGTAGGTAAAACTTGATTCAAAACAAAAACCGTTGCAAGCCACATTTGCATTGAAATGTGCTTGCAACGGTTTTTGTTTGCTATTCACGCGGTCTTAGCTTCTCAATGCACAGAAGCACACAGAGCCGGGGGGAGTTTTGGTTGTTATACATTCCAAAACTCCCCCCGGCTCTGTGCACTTCGTCCGGCATACAACCCTTAATCGTAACTCAGCAACCACATGAAATATAACAATTGATTATCGTTTCTTTTTGATCACTAACACTCCACCCAGCACGATCACACACAAAACGACAATCGAAATAATCACCACAGCTACTGTTTTCATGCGTTGCGAAGCTTCCTTATTGGATGAGTCTTGCTCTGTTGATGACGCTTGCGTTGTTTGCAACTCTTGTGTAGACGATGTACTCTCTTCTATTTGCGCCACATTCTCCGGCGCATCAGTCAACATCGCGGTACCAAAGACCTTCGGAGAAGTCCAACCATTGCCGGAATCATCAAACCATGATAAACAACCAATTCGATTGCCAAATTTTGCATCATTGATCTGCAACTCCAAACCGATCTTTTGACCCGCCTTAGGTTCGATCCGAATCCATTGAAAAGCAGCTTCCACGATGTAACCGGTATCTGTCTTTGTTGTCACGGATGTAAGACGCTCCGCGTTCGCGTTTTCTCCATTAAATGTCGCTTCATTGTCAAAGTTGATTCGGTACTGGCTGTCGTCCGCCGCATACCCATCTGCTTTGTGGTTCCACTCATCAATGAAGACCTCGACGGAGTCTTGTAAATGTACCCCACCGTTTGCTCCCGATTTGTCGAGCGTACTATCTGTTACGGTCGCCAATACATATAGATTGTTCTCATCCCACAAAAGCTTCGCACTCGCTTGCGTCTTTTGATCTGGTGAATCGGTTACGATCGTAAACGGTATCGCTTGAACATTAGCCCAAACCGCATCTTCGACCCCGTCCAAAGTGGGCGTTCCCATGGGAATCATCGCGAAAGGCTTGCACGTTGCCAACGCATAGTTTTTGCTACCTTCTGATTGGGTATTGGTCGGATCGTTAAAAGAGGTAAGCACCCCATCGTTGATTTGTGTCATATCCAGTCGAAAAGTAGAAAGGATCTCCAAATTCGGGATGTCCACTTGAAACTCTACTTCATACCCGCCCGCTACTGCGGTTGCTTCTGATCGTTTGACCGTTTGAGACCAAAGAGTCCCTCCGTCCACATATAGGCTGATTTGATCCGTATCATTCGTGACGATGTCGCGCACCGTCGCTTTCAAATAAAGTCCTTTTTCGTTCCAAATCGGCGCAAATGTCACATCTCCAAACTCATAGGTCTGCGCCACATCATAATTCACTTCATCACTTCGTAATACCGTTACAGGGCGAATCGTAGGTGCAAGCATTTGTTGGTTTACAAAAGCCCAGTAAGCAGGCTTCGCTTGCATATAATCGTCGAATAAGAGCGGGAATACCTGCGCGCCGCTTCCGGAACCGCCTACCGTGTTCGAATTCTTGAGCCATGAAATACGATCATGCGTTCCCCAAAAGATGATATTCGTAATATTAGCGGATCCATCTGCAACCAATTCGCGGATCGCATTGTAGAGTTCTGCATAATGCCACCCCTGCTTATCATTCTCTTCTTGCATCAGAACAGGATCGCTCCCGCCGGTAAAACCGTTGGTCGCCTTCATATCCAGCTCGGTCACTTGAATCTCGCCGCCTTCTCCAAGCGCTTGCTGATACGCGATCGCTGCGTCTTTAAACTGTCCGGGTGTTGGGGTGACCATATCATAATGCCCTTGCATTCCCATCCCATCAATACGAGTACCCTCTCCGGGTGCACCTTCCTGTGCTTTGACTGCTTCAATCAAGGCAACAATATCCTCGACTTTGCTTGATACTGTATCGTTATAATCATTGTAGAACAATTTGATATGTGCGGGTGCATATTGATTCGCATATTTAAAAGCGTTGATGATAAACGATTCATCTTGATATACGTTCCACCAAACACCGCTCTTACGATAGCCGTCTCCTCCATCACTGACCGCTTCATTCACGACATCATAACCGTAAAATAGATCTGAATACCCATTTTGCTCGAAATATTCAAACACGCTTTTTATGTAGTATTCCAATCTTTGGTTCATCACGTCTGGAGACACATACAATCCACCGGCTTGATAATTTTCCCGGAAAAACCATTCTCGCGCTTGTGAATGCCATACGAGCACATGTCCACGAAGCTTGATATCTGCATCTGTTGGCGCATTGGTCGCGTTGTATTCCTTGACCCAATCTAAGATCGGTTTGGCAGCCTCAAAACTGAGTGTCGGGAAATATCCACCATTTCCATCCGGTGCATCCGTATTGGGTACATAACTTGGTAAAATATGATCTTGTTTCAGTTGATTCTCAATGGTGATGTTGTCAAAATGATACTTTACCAAATCCATGCGGTTGGTGTCGTTCAATGCGTCCGGTCCGATACAAACGCCTCCCATTCCGCCATATCCAAACCCGGCTGCAGCGTCAGGGTGAGTGGAAATGTTTTGATAGGCTTCATAAAGTCTGGGGATATCGGTTTGGATGGGTTCTGACGCATAGCATACTATATTCAGCACTCCGGCTACCATAGCCGGGATCAGTGCGGCTATCGTGAATGCTGCTACGATCGGTACTACTTTTTTCTTTTTCATACGGTGTTTTAGAAATAAACCTTTCATCGTTCTTCCTCCTTGTTTTAACGCTCCGCCTTGTTTCCGCCCGCTTTAGCGGGCTTCGAATCAGAAGTGAAAAGCGCTTTTTGCTTTTCACAATATAGCATGCTATATCCTATGTTTCAAGTTGCACTACCAAATTTTATTGCAGTTGCGCTCTTTTACTGTTACAGTTCACGCGTTCGCCGATCTACGTTTCAAAGGCAGTTTATCCCGGACGAACCGCGCAGAGCCGAGGGGAGTTTTTGGTGTTAGACTCTCTGAGCGTTCCGATGAGCCCAGAGCAGTGAAAATGCGCGCGCAAGCAAGCGCACATTTTCACTTGGTCTCATCTCCACAGAACGTATAACACCCAAAACTCCCCTCTGCTCTGTGCGGTTCTGTGCATCGATTGGCTATAAATGTAGATCGGCGAACGCCTGAATAATAACCTTTTACTGCTTGTTTCCGATATCTTCCTTGATGTGAACATCGATTTGCGGAAAAGGGATTTCTATTTCTGACTCTTCCAATACTTCTTTGAGTCGTTCTGTTAACCGCCATTTCCCGCTGATGTAATCCGGTGTCGGCAGCCAGCAACGAATCCCTAGTTTTACACAAGAATCCGCGAGTTCTTCGACATATACTACCTTTTCTTGATCTTTTAGCACATCTTTGTCACGCTCAAGCATCGTTAACAACGCTTCTTTTGCTTTGCGCACATCCGATTGGTAGGAAATCCCTACGAATAGATCTAGGCGCCTCATCTTACTGGCGGTCGCGTTTACGATGCTGTGATTGGACAAATTGCCGTTTGGTAAGACGATTACTTTATTGTCGGGTGTGCGTAGTTTCGTATAAAAGATTTGAATCTCATCTACGACTCCTTCGTGCCCGGAGTCCGTCAATATATAATCGCCTACCACAAAGGGTCTCAAAATCAAGAGCAATACACCTCCCGCCAGATTGGACAAGCTCCCTTGAACTGCCAAACCAATCGCGACTCCGGCAGAACCCAGTAAAGCGACGATCCCCGCCGCATCCAACCCAAAAGAGGAGGCAATGACAAAAATCAAGATAACATACAGGGCGATTTTTGAAAAGGAATCTACAAATCGAATCGCCGTTTGATCAACTTTTGCGCGTTGCATTCCTTTTCGCAGAATCTTACGCAATAATTTGATCAACGCTGCTCCTAGCCAAAATAGAACGATGGCTAAAACAACACGGATTCCGAATAATGCCAATTTGTGTGGAAAAGCGGCTAAGAAGCTTTGAAAGGTTCCCGCATCAATACCAATCACATCGTTTTGTAAGACTTCTTCTATCATTTCGTCCACTTTTTGCAAAGTTCCTTTCTTAATCGCGATTCAAATGGTTGGTCTTATACACGAGTAATGGGATCTTGGTTATGCTTCTTTCGCACAAGCGCTCTCTTTCGAATCCTTTTCGCAATCAATTCTTCCATTTCTGTCTCCGTGTATGGTTCTACTTGAAACATCGCCAGTGACA
>JAISHZ010000105.1 GCA_031262285.1 Lachnospiraceae bacterium
ATGGGAGAGTTACTGCTTTCTTTGCGTTTGGCAGAAGAGCAACGTGAAAAAGACCTTGGTGAATTTCGAACCATTCTAACGAAAAAAGATGAGATGTTGCGTGAAGTTTCCGCAAAATATCATCAAGAAAAATCGAAGCTGGACGCTTTACAAAATCTGGCCGAACGATATGAAGGGTATGGCGGTGCCATCAAAAAGATCATGGAACGCAAAGCCACAGAAAAGGGTATCATCGGCGTAGTGGCTGATATCATCCAAGTAGAAAAGAAGTACGAGATCGCGATTGAAATCGCTTTGGGCGGGAATATACAAAATATCGTTACCGATAATGAAGCTACGGCAAAACGGATGATTGGCTTCTTAAAAAAGGAAAGACTGGGACGTGCGACTTTTCTGCCATTGACCGGGTTGTCGACTACACAAGAATTTCAAAACAAAGCAATACTCAGAGAACCGGGTGTTTTGGGTTTGGCACATGAACTTGTCACCACCAAGCCGGGGTATGCCAATGTAGCGAAATCATTACTTGGTCGTATCATCGTGGTAGATGATGTGGATCATGCGATTCTCTTATCCCAGAAGTATAAGCAGACAGTGCGAATGGTGACGCTGGAAGGAGAGCTTTTCTTACCGGGTGGTGCTATCAGCGGCGGTGCATACAAAAATAGCAGTAACTTATTGGGACGTCGCAGAGAAATAGAAGATTTGGAACAACGAACCAAAGAGGATAAAAAAGAAGTAGAGAAAATTAACAAAGAAATCGCTGATACCAAAACGCAGCGAAATCGAATGCGTGTGGAAATTGAATTTGAAAAATCTACAATTCAACAAAAATCCATGGATCAAAATACGCTTCGAATGACAATTGGACAAGCAAGAGAACGTATCCAAGAAGTCGAGGAAGAATTGGTTCAACTTCTTTCCAAACAACAAGCGATTGAGGAGAAAGAAAAGCAGATCGAGGAAGATCGCTTAAAAACCCAAGAAGATTTGGCGAATAGCGAAAAAACCCAATTGACGAAAAATCAAATGATTACGCAATTACAACAAGAATTGGATCAAGAAAAAGCACTTGAAGGAACGGCGGCGACGGATTCCTCTGCGTTAGAACTCCAAGTCGAAAAAATGAATCAATCAAAAACCTTTTGCCAATCCAATCTGGAACGTACGATGGAAGAGCAAGAGAAACTCACGCGTGAACAAGAGGAATTACTGATTTCCTTAAATACACAAAAGCAAAGAGTCGCCGAGAATACACAAAAGATAGAAGAGTTGCGTAGTGAAGTCAACAAATCTTTAAGTACACAGACGGATGACGAGATTTTGCTTCGAGAAGCTATGGCACAAAAGGAAGTATTGTCGGGCAAAATCAAGAATTCTTTTTCGATACGAGAAGAACTCTCCCAAATGTCGAATGTTTTGGATAAAGAAGTATTTCGGCACAACTCGCAAAAAGAAAAGATCGAAGAATTGATTGAATCCCATATCCATTATATGTGGGAAGAGTACGAAGTAACGCTTAGTGATGCGAAAGAGCAGCAAAATCCGACACCTCCGGACTTAACTGTTATGAAAAAGGAAGCTACTTCCTTAAAAGAACAAATTAAAAAGTTGGGTGATGTCAATATTGGAGCGATTGAAGATTATCGAAATCTCATGGAACGTTTTACTTTCATGAAGACGCAATACGATGATCTAGTCGAATCAGAAACCACGTTATTGGGTATCATCGATGAACTTGACCGTGCGATGAGGACGCAGTTTGCTGAGAAATTTGGGCAAATAGCCAAAGAATTTGATAAGGTCTTTCAAGAATTGTTCGGTGGTGGGAAAGCGACTTTAGAATTAACGGAGTATGAGGATATTTTGGAGGCAGGCATTCGAGTGATCGCACAACCTCCCGGGAAGAAATTGCAAAATATGTTGCAGCTCTCCGGCGGAGAAAAAGCGCTCAGCGCAATTGCACTCTTATTTGCGATTCAAAATCTAAAGCCATCCCCATTTTGCTTGCTTGATGAAATTGAAGCAGCCTTGGATGAATCAAACGTTGGAAGATTCGCGAAATATTTACATAAACTGACGAAACACACACAGTTTATTGTTATTACACACAGACGTGGGACAATGGAACAAGCGGATCGTCTTTATGGGATTACCATGCAGGAGAAGGGCGTATCAGCCTTAGTGAGTGTCAACCTTGTGGAAAAGGATTTGGAGGTGACGGAGCATGAAGGAAGCTGATTCTGAAAAAAGAGGAATCTTTTCCAGACTCAAGTCGGGATTACAAAAAACCAGAGATAATATTGTCAGAGGTATTGACAGTGTGTTTAATGGATCTACGGCGATTGATGATGAATTCTATGAGGACTTGGAAGAAATCTTAATCTCGGGAGATATTGGGATCAACGCTACGGTGGCGATCGTAGAACGCTTGAAACAACAGGTCAAGGAATTGCGTATCAAAGAGCCTACGGCATGTAAGCGACTCCTCATCGAAAGCATCAAAGAGCAAATGGCTGTCGGTGAATCCGCCTATGATTTTGAGCATGAACAATCTATCGTTATGATCATCGGTGTGAACGGAGTAGGGAAAACCACCACAGTTGGGAAATTAGCAGGGCAACTCGCCGCGCAAGGGCGGAAAGTTTTGATTGCTGCAGCGGATACCTTTCGAGCGGCAGCGACGCAACAGCTTGCCGAATGGGCGAAAAGAGCGAATGTACCAATGATTAGCGGAAAAGAAGGAGCGGATCCTGCGAGCGTGGTATTTGATGCGGTAAACGCCGCGAAAGCCAGAAATGTAGATGTTCTATTGATTGATACTGCCGGACGTTTGCATAATAAAAAGAATCTGATGGAAGAATTACGGAAGATGGATCGTATCATCGATCGTGAATTTCCGGGAATTTACCGAGAAAATCTGATCGTACTGGATGGCACTACCGGTCAAAACGCCATGGCACAGGCAAGAGAATTTGGTGATGTGACACATTTAACAGGGATCGTCCTAACAAAACTGGATGGAACCGCAAAAGGTGGTATTGCCGTTGCGATTCAATCAGAACTTCATGTTCCTGTAAAGTATATCGGGGTAGGGGAAAGTATAGAGGATTTACAGCGTTTTACCCCAAATGAATTTGTAAGTGCACTATTTGATTTACCGATGTAGTGTGAAAGGAAAGGAACTTTTCAACTCCTTGAGTGGTACGCACAGATGAAGCAAAGGTGACGATAACGGAAACGCTCACAATATGGGAGCAGATGGGAGTACAAGTGACCGAAAAAGATGAACAAATGCTGACATTGGAAAAATTCGAGGAGGCTTCTGAAACGGTGAAGCGTGTGACGCTCGAAACGAAGCTCATTAAAAGTGACTATTTTAGCGATAAAACCAATAATCGCGTCTTCTTTAAGCCGGAAAATATGCAGCTGACAGGCGCTTATAAACTCAGAGGTGCTTACTATAAGATCAGCATGATGACGGAAGAAGAACGGAAAAAGGGGTTAATCACCGCTTCTGCAGGAAATCATGCACAAGGGGTTGCATATGCAGCTAAAAGTTACCAAACGAAAGCGACGATTGTAATGCCCACTACCACGCCTTTGATGAAGGTGAATAGAACCAAAAGTTATGGAGCAGAAGTCATCCTCTATGGAGATATCTATGACGAAGCGTGCGCGAAAGCGTATGAATTGGCAGCTGAAAAAGGGTATACATTTATCCATCCTTTTGATGATTTGACGGTCGCAACCGGACAGGGAACCATCGCTATGGAGATCTTTAAAGAGTTACCACTGGTAGATGCGATCCTTGTTCCGATCGGAGGCGGGGGACTGGCGGCAGGAGTATCCACTTTGGCCAAATTGCTCAATCCCAAAATTCAAGTAATCGGTGTGGAACCGGCCGGAGCGAATTGTATGCAAGAATCTTTGCGGGCAGGCAAAGTCGTGACATTGAATCGTATCAATACCATTGCGGACGGAACCGCTGTCAAAACACCCGGATCCAAAATATTCCCCTATATTCAAGCGAACTTAGACGATATTATCACGGTGGAAGATGAAGAATTAGTGGTAGCGTTTTTGGATATGGTGGAAAGCCACAAAATGGTCGTGGAAAATGCTGGATTGCTTACTGTTGCAGCGCTTCATAAGCTTCCCTTTCAAAACAAGAAGGTCGTAGCGATTCTGAGCGGCGGTAATATGGATATCATCACGATGTCATCCGTGGTGAAGCAAGGACTTATTCTGCGCGATCGTATCTTTACGGTTTCGGTTCTTCTCCCTGACAAGCCGGGCGAATTGTATCGGGTAGCCGGAGTACTCGCTTCAGAAAACGGGAATGTAGTAAAACTCGAACACAATCAATTCGTATCAACGAATCGTAATACAGCGGTAGAATTGCGGATAACGCTTGAAGCATACGGATCAGAGCACAAAAGTAAGATTATGTTTCGCTTGGAAAAAGAAGGTTACCGCCCTAAATTAGTCAAGACAGAAGGGTATCGACCAAAATCGAGTATTGATATGGTAGAAGAACCTGTGTTGGATGCCGATGCATAGTTGGTGGATTTACAGAACCGAAGAGAGCCGTGGGGGTGTTTTTTGTGGTTGTGTTTTTAAAACACCAAAAAAAACAACCGCCACGGTATG
>JAISHZ010000120.1 GCA_031262285.1 Lachnospiraceae bacterium
TTGTGTCTGGCAGCAAATGGGATATGCGCTTATGTTTTTGATGCTTTGCGACCGACACCGGAGCTTTCTTTTGCACTCCGTACGTTGGGTTGCACGGCGGGGATCGTAGTAACCGCTTCTCACAATCCGCCCGAATACAATGGTTATAAAGTTTATTGGGAAGATGGCGCGCAAGTGACATCCCCAAGAGACAAAGAGATCATTGCACAAGTATCAGCCATCACGGATTATCACGCTGTCAAAAGCATGGACAAAGACGAAGCGATCCAAGCGAAGTTGTATCAAGTGATTGGCAAAGAAATCGATGATCTTTACATGGAAGCCCTCAAGAAGCAAATCATCCATTCGGAAATCATCAAAGAAATGGCGGACGATATCAAAATCGTCTATACCCCTTTGTGCGGAACAGGCAATATACCGGTACGTAGGATTCTCTCAGAATTGGGATTTCACAATGTCTACGTGGTACCGGAGCAGGAACATCCGGATCCGAATTTTACCACACTTGCCTACCCCAATCCGGAAGATCCGCAAGCGTTTACCTATGCGCTTCGCTTAGCAAAACAAGTAGATGCAGACATCATCCTTGCGACAGACCCGGATGCAGATCGCTTAGGGGTATACGCAAAAGATATCGCTACAGGGGAATACGTATCCTTTAGCGGCAATATGTCCGGTATGCTTTTGGCCGAATATATCTTACGAGAGCGGCAAGCGACGCATACCATGCCCAAGAACCCTGCGTTGGTCACCACTGTGGTTACGACCAATTTGGCAAAAGCCATCACAGATGAGTATCATGTAAAAATGATAGAGGTATTAACCGGTTTCAAATACATTGGAGAGCAGATTAAGCTATTCGAACAACAAGGCACCTATCAATATGTCTTTGGGCTAGAGGAAAGTTATGGGTGTTTAGCAGGTACTCATGCGCGAGACAAAGACGCGATCGTATCCGTGATGTGCTTGTGCGAAACTGCGGCGTATTGCAAAAAACATGGGCAATCCCTCTGGGATATGATGCTTTCGCTCTATGAGAAATATGGTTATTATCGAGAAGGACAATTTACGATAACCTTAAAAGGTGTAGAAGGTGCCAAAGAAATGGCGGCGATCATGGAAAGGCTGCGCAAGAACCCACCGAAAAACTTCGGCTCTCGTCAAGTGTTGGTTTTCCGTGATTATGAAACCGATCGGCGAATTGACATGGTCACGATGGAAGAGAGTACTACAGGCCTTCCGACTTCCAATGTACTATATTTTGAACTACCGGATGAAGCATGGTGTTGCGTACGTCCCTCCGGAACAGAGCCGAAGATCAAATTTTACATGGGCGTAAAAGGAACCAGCTTAGAAGACGCCGATGCGAAAGTCGCAGAATTAACAGAGGAAGTAAGAGCCAATTTGTAATTACGATGTTACTATTCACGAGATTATCCCCCTACAGCCGAATTGATTTCAGATTGTACAATTCACATAGGGTTGCAACCGCAAAACTTCGCAGAGATGATATCATCGCATGATGATTTGTGCGATTCGTTACGAGGAAAGCTGTAGGCGTGAATAGGTACATTGCAGGACTGTTTCTTTCGTATGAATCAGAAATGAGGGGACAATGGCTTTCGTGGATCCTACTAATATGAAGAAAACGCTTCGGTATCTCAAACGCAATGGGTTACGCGACACATACGCGGCAGCAAGAGAACGGTTACATACACAGCCTTATACTTACGAGCCGCCAAGCGAACAGATACTCTTAGCACAAAGAAAGAAAACGTGGAGCAATCCTCCATTTTTCAGTATTGTGGTACCGATGTACCGTACACCGGAGCGTTTTTGTCGCGAAATGGTGGAGTCTGTCCTTTCGCAGACGTACCCTCATTTTGAACTCCTATTGATAGACGCTTCCGAGACAGAATCTACACAAGACGATTCATCCCAAGGAAAATCACCGGCAGCACAATACGCCGATACCGATGCGCGTATTCGTTATCTGAAACTACCGCGTAATCTGGGCATCTCCGGTAATACCAATGTGGGTATTCAAAAAGCCAAAGGCGAGTATATCGGACTTCTAGATCATGATGATGTACTGACTCCCGATGCTTTGTATGAAATGGCGACTGCCATCGACAATGCGTATCGACATGGTACGCAAGCACTTTTGTTGTATTCTGACGAAGATAAATGCTTATGGAAAGCGCGAAAAGAGTCTTTCGGTCATGTAGAGGATTCACAAAACGCATATCGATACATCGAACCACACCAAAAAACCGATTTCAATTTAGATTTGTTACTTTCCAACAATTACATTTGTCATTTTTTGATGATAGAAGCAGATTTGATCAAGAGAAATCCTCTCCGTAAGGAGTTTGATGGCGCGCAAGACTTTGAACTCATATTATCCTGCGTTTCGGAAATACTGGGAGAAAGTCTTGAATTGCGTCAAGAGTCTGCAATAATACACATTCCGCGTATCCTATATCACTGGAGAGCGCACGAAGAATCCACTGCCCAAGATCCGATGAGCAAATATTACGCCTATGAGGCGGGACAGCGAAGTCTACGAAATTTCATACAAACACGAGGATTCTTTGCTACCGTCGAGATGCACAAACATTTAGGGTTTTATAGAATCGTCTATCAGACAGATCTTTTTGCCAATCGCCCGGATATTGGAGCGTTAGGTGGTAAACTCATCAAAGGAAAAGCAGTTATCGGAGGGTGCTACGATCAAGAAGGACGTAACCTTTATCAAGGACTGCGTATACGAGAAAGCGGATACCTACACAGAGCATCTTTGCAACAGGATGCGTATGCTGTGGACATTCGATGCGTAAAGATCAATCCCAAGTGTCAAAAACTTTTTGAGAAAGTGATAGGCGTACCTTACCGGGAAACACCTGACAAAAGCCGTTTTGATGACGCCGCTTTACCTGCCACGGCAGATCATAGTGCACTCAGTATCCAATTAGGGAAAGCGTTGCAAAACGGAGGATATCGGATCCTGTGGAATCCGCAATGGATACGCGCTTTGCCTTGGTATAAGTAGTTTTTACGGTTTCATGGATCAAAAGAGAGGAAGACTCGGAATGAACGAAATGGTCACCGTGATTATTCCCAATCACAATGGCTTATCTCATTTAAAAGGTTGCCTACACAGCCTGTTGGCGCTACCGGAACAAGACTTTTCTGTGATCTTGGTAGACAACGGTTCGACGGATGAAAGTGTACCCTTTGTCACACAACAATATCCAACCATTCAAATCATATCTTTGCCATCCAACAAAGGATTTGCCTATGCCGTCAATCGAGGAATCGAGGCGGCGCATACGCCATATGTCATTCTATTAAATAATGATACGATAGTATGCAATGGCTTTGTCAAATATCTTCTGAATGCCATTCGCAAGGATCCCCATTGCTTTTCAGTCGGAGCGAAGATGCGAAGATTCGATCACCCCGAATTGACAGACAATGCGGGAGATCTCTTTTGTATCCTTGGATATGCCTTCGCGCGGGGCAAAGACCTTCCCCAAGCACATTACACCAAAAGCACAAAAATATTCAGCACCTGTGCCGGAGCAGCAATCTACAATCGATCGCTCTTACTTCAATTGGGGATGTTCGATGAGACTTTCTTCGCTTATCTCGAAGATGTAGACATCGGATACCGCGCACGGATACATGGCTATGTAAATAAAATAGAACCACGAGCGAATGTGCTTCATATCGGCAGCGCACATTCCGGATCCCGCTACAACACATTCAAAACCCCGCTTGTAGCCGCGAACAATGTTCGCTTAATCGCGCACAATATGCCTTTTGTACAACTCTTATTCAATTTACCCTTTCTCCTTATAGGCTTTACGGTAAAAATTCTTTTTTATAAAAAGAAAAAAATGGGGAGACTATATATAAAAGGATTGGCAAAGGGTCTCGCCGCTTGTATCACACCAGCTGATCGCGCTCGCAAAGTCCAGTTTCAAAGAAAGAACCTTAGGAACTATTTACGCATTCAATGGGAACTATACACGAATCTAATACAGTTGATCTTTCCGCGTAAGAGTAAGGAACATTAAAGTTACCATTCACACATTAGCTGAGATACACTACCTTTGAAACGTAGATCGGCGAACGCGTGAAACACATTGCTTACAATTCATGGATTCACCGATTTCCGTTTATAGCCAATCGATGCACAGAACCGCACAGAGCCGAAGAGCGTTTTGGGTGTTATACGTTCTGTGGAGATGAGACCAAGTGAAAATGAGCGCTTGCTTGTGCGCGCATTTTCACTGTTCTGGGCTCATCGGAACGCTCAGAGAGTCTAACACCCAAAACGCTCTTCGGCTCTGTGCGGTTCGTCCGGGATACACTGCCTTTGAATGTAGATCGGCGAACGCGTAAATAGGAATCTAAATGAATGCGTTTTGAAACTTTATTGAAACAAATATTGAATTTTGTGTAACAATATTGTAAGATACATTTAATAATTACAGGAAGTTGTTCGGAAGAGAGCTTTCAAACTAGGATATCTGTATGGGAGCAAGATGATTAAGGATAATCAAAGGCTGCTCAATCGCCTGCACGTCATTATGGATGCGGTATTAGTTGCTTGTTCCTATATGATGGCGTACTATGCAAGATTTATAATATTCGGTCATACCACGTCAGAAATCGGTGTACTACCGGCCGGTGTTTATTTTAATATGCTGCTTTTCATTGTGCCTTCCTATGTCATTCTCTACTTTCGATGCAATGTCTATACGCCCAAAAGGACAGTACGCTTGCGAAATGAAGTAGCGGATCTTTTGAAAGCCAATACGATCGGAATTGCTGCCATTATCGTGATCCTTTATGTAATATTGGAAGAAATCAATGTTTCTCGATGGATGTTGGCGATTTTTTATGTGATTAATAGCGTCGTCGCTACCGGATTTCGAGTCATTCTAAGAAAACTCTTGCGTACTACGCGTAAAAAAGGGTATAATCTGAAACATATTCTGCTTGTCGGCTATTCACGAGCTGCGGAGGAATACATCAATCGGATTATGGATAATCCTCAATGGGGATTTGTGGTTTCCGGAATATTGGACGATCACATCCCGCGCGGAACGCTGTATAAAGGGGTGAAAGTCGTTGGAACGATCGCGAACCTTCCCTATATACTGGAAGACAGCAAATTAGATGAGATTGCCATCACGCTTTCTTTACCGGACTATGATTACTTGGAGCAGACAGTAGGGGTATGTGAGAAGTATGGAGTACACACCAAATTCATACCTGACTACAATAGTCTGATCCCTACCAATCCTTACACAGAGGATTTGCTGGGGTTGCCGGTGATTAATATCCGGTATCTTCCGTTGTCCAATACAGCCAATATGTTTGCGAAAAGAGTTGTGGATTTGATCGCAGCGGTGATCGGGTTGATCATCACCTCCCCGCTGATGTTACTTTTGGCAGTCCTTATCAAAAGTACGGATTCCGGTCCGATCCTTTTTAAACAAGAAAGAGTCGGTTACCACAAGCGCTCTTTTCAGATGTACAAATTCCGAAGTATGGAGCAGCAATCGCAAAGCGATGAGCAACGATCCTGGACAGTCAAAGATGATCCGAGGGTAACGTGGATTGGTAAATTCTTACGACGTACCAGTTTAGATGAATTGCCGCAGTTTTTTAACATCGTGAAAGGCGATATGAGTCTGGTAGGTCCAAGGCCAGAGCGACCACTCTTTGTAGAAAAATTCAAAGAAGAAATCCCGCGGTATATGGTCAAACATCAAGTAAGGCCGGGATTGACCGGGTGGGCGCAAGTAAATGGTCTACGAGGAGACACCTCCATACGCAAGAGAATTGATCATGATATTTACTATATTGAAAATTGGTCGATGGGATTTGATTTAAAAATTATTTTTTTAACATTTTTTACAGGATTTATTAACAAAAACGCATATTAAGAGAAAGCGAAATACTAGCGTCGTATATCGCTGACGAACAAGGAGAAAGAAAAGATGGCACGTAACAGACAAAACAAACAAAATGAAAGCATGATACAAGAGGGATATGATGAATCAGTTGATCTCTATGCCATGCAAAAGAAAAAGAAGAAACAAAGAAGACGGTTAATCTTTTTTTTGATTGAGTTGGGATTGTTGGCGGTGATGGTCTTTTTACTATTACAATTATACAAAGACAAGATCGTTCCATCTGAAGATCCGAGCGATTTGGGTGAGCCGATGATTAAGGAAGAAACCATTGTTCCGGGATCTGTCGGCATACCGACCGAGGTACTGGATGATCCTGTCAGACAGGGATATCGCAACATTGCCCTATTTGGTGTTGATGTGGACTTGTCCGCTGATGATCCTAGAACAGCGATCTTGAAAGGCTTTCGTAGTGATACGATAATGATCGCCAATATTAATTTAGAGACATACGAAATCAAACTAGTCAGTGTCTTCCGCGATACATACCTAAATATCGGGGATGGCGAATATGGCAAAGTGAACGGCGCATACCATGACGGCGGCGATGAGCAGGCGCTCAAAGCACTCAATGAAAACTTGGATTTGGATATTACCGAATTCATCACGGTAAGTTATCATGCATTGGCCAAAACGATTGATGGTCTTGGCGGCGTGTGGGTCAGTGTTGAGCAAGAAGAGATTTCATTTCTCAATGATTATCAGATCAGTGTCGCCAAAATTATGGGCATTGACAATTATCCCAGCAAAAAATATCCGGAAGTTACAGAAGCGGGATATCAGTTGTTAAACGGGATGCAGGCGGCTGCTTACTGTCGAATTCGTGGTACGAAGGGTTCGGATTATAAGAGAACAGAAAGACAAAGAGAAGTCGTCAAAGCAATGGAAGCGGCAGCCAAAGAAGCAAGTTTATCGAAGTTGATCGAGATTTATGATGCGGTAGATGGGTATATATACACTTCTTTTGAAGCGACGGATGTGTTGGATTTCTTACCTTTGATCGTTGACAAAAAAGTAAGTATTGTATCGGAATCCACTTTCCCGCTTCGCTCTATGGTATATGAAGTCAATTTGGGTAGTGGCGGTGCAGCAGTCGTGGTTCCCAACGATTTGGCACAAAATGTCATAGAACTTCACAAATTCCTGTATGGAGAGAATCCGGAGTATCGCGTCCCTGACTTAGTGAAACGCTATAATCAAGAGATTATCAACAATACAGATGAATATGTTCGCGCGAAATACGGATCACAATAAGGGAGAGATCGCGCCTATAGGCGCGAATAGAGGTATATATTGAACGAAGAGCTTGTTCAATGTTTGATAACAGATCGCGCCTATCGGCGCGAATAGGGGTGTAAATGACGATAGATATTTTGATTCCGGTCTATAAACCGACGAAGCGACTGATTTCTCTGATCGAGAAATTAGAGACGCAGACGATTCCGTTTCAGAATATCATCCTAATAAATACGGAAGAAAAATATTTTCAACAACTTCTGTACGGAACCCATTTTTTTGAAAAACACCGTAAAATTCAGATCACTCATTTATCAAAAAGAGAATTTAATCATGGACGTACGCGTCGTATGGCGGTAGAGAAATCAAACGCGGATGTTTTTGTCATGATGACACAAGACGCAGTGCCGGTAAATGATACCTTGCTGGAGAGTTTGATCAGACATCTGAGCGAAAATGTAGCGGTATCTTATGCCAGACAGATCCCGGATGCGTCAAGTTCCGAAACGGAACAATTCATGCGCCGTTTTAACTATCCTGAGGAGTCCATGATCAAATCCAAACGAGACATTCCTACTCTAGGCATCAAAACATATTTTTGTTCCAATGTATGTGCCGCTTATCGCAGGGACATTTACGAGGAATTAGGAGGCTTCGTTCGTCATACTATTTTCAATGAGGATATGATATACGCAGCCGGAGCGATTCAAGCAGGATATCGTATTGCGTACGAAGCAGATGCTTGCGTGAATCATTCGCACGATTATACCGCGATGCAACAATTTCATCGCAATTTTGATTTGGGAGTATCACAAGCGAACTACCCGGAGGTATTTGCCGCTTTTTCATCAGAAGGAGAAGGAAAGAAACTGGTAAAGCAGACGGTAGCACATCTGCGTGAACGGAAATTACGGAAACATCTCCTATCTTTTTATGTACAATGCGCTTACCGTTATGCGGGATATTGGATGGGAAAGCATTATCGCAAACTACCCAAGCGAATCATTTTAGCTTGTACCATGAACAAAGAATATTGGAATCAAGAACAAAGAGTTCGCGATGTATCCAAGATTGACCCTACCAAAGGATATGGGAAAAGCGAAATGGAAAGTCGTTTCTAACCACGTTGTGTCTATATAAGAGACATGACAGATAGGAGTCATATGTGCGGAATTGTGGGATATGCAGGGAAACAACAAGCAGCACCGATCATATTGCATGGTTTGTCCAAATTGGAATATCGAGGATATGATTCGGCAGGGATGTCTGTGTTTCACGACGATAAAATCGTTACGCAAAAAGTCAGAGGACGTCTCAAAGTACTCAATGATTTGACACAAGATGGCAAGACCATTGAAGGTAGCGTAGGAATCGGGCATACACGGTGGGCGACGCATGGGATACCTAGCAACGAAAACGCGCACCCACATTTAAATCAAAAAGAAAGTATTGCGGTGGTACATAACGGCATTATAGAGAATTATATCTCTATAAAGAAATCACAGACAGAGAAAGGATATCAATTTGTATCTGATACGGATACCGAAGTGCTGGCTCATCTGTTGGATTACTATTATGAAGGAGATCCTTTAGAGGCGATTTCGAAGGTCGCATATCGCGTGGAAGGATCCTATGCACTTGGGATCTTGTTCCGGGATTATCCAGGAGAAGTATTTGCTGTTCGAAAAGACAGTCCATTAATAGCGGGAAGCAGCGAGGAGGGCAATTTCATCGCCTCAGATGTTCCTGCTATTTTGCGTTACACCAGAAATGTGTATTATATTGAAAATCAAGAAATAGCGCGTATGAATCAAGATTCCATACGTTTTTACAATCTTGACCAAGAAGAATTGCACAAAGATCCCACTACGATTGAATGGGAAGCAGACGCTGCGGAAAAAGGCGGTTATGAGCACTTTATGCTCAAGGAGATATATGAACAGCCCAAGACCATTACCGATACCCTTTCCCCTCGATTACAAAATGATGAAATCGTGATTGAGGAACTAAAGCTGAGTCCCAAGGAGTGGGAGGCTATTCACAAGGTGATCATCGTAGCCTGCGGTTCTGCTTATCATGTAGGAGTAGCCGCGAAATATATCATAGAAGGATTGGCTCGCGTGTCGGTGGAAGTAGAGATGGCAAGTGAGTTTCGGTATCGGGATCCTATATTGGAACAAGATAGTATGGTCATCATTATCAGCCAATCCGGAGAAACAGCAGATTCTTTGGCGGCGCTTCGCATCTCGAAAGAGCGAGGCTTTCCGGTATTGGGGATCATCAACGTAGTGGGCAGCACCATTGCCAGAGAAGCTACCAACGTGATGTATACATGGGCAGGACCGGAGATAGCTGTCGCTACGACCAAAGCGTACAGTGCACAATTAATCGCTATCTATCTATTGGCGATCAAAATCGCGAAAAGCAAACATACGATAGAAGAAGATACCTACCGAGAACTGATTCGTGATTTACGACGCTTGCCGGAGCAAATACAGCAAATATTTACATTGAAAGAAAAAATACAACAGTTTGCCAATCGATATGTCGGAGCGAAAGAGGTGTTCTTCATCGGAAGAGGCATTGACTTTGCGATTTCATTGGAAGCTTCTTTAAAATTAAAAGAAACTTCTTATGTCCACTCGGAAGGGTATGCCGCAGGGGAATTGAAACACGGTCCTATCTCTCTGATAGAGGACGGCACTTTGGTGGTGGCGATATCGACGCAGCCGGATTTGTATGCAAAAGTGATCAGCAATATACAGGAAGTCAAGGCAAGAGGAGCGTTTGTAATGGCGCTTACCAGCGAAGAGAATCAAGCGATTGCCAAGAGTTCGGATTATGTGTTAACCATCCCAAAG
>JAISHZ010000174.1 GCA_031262285.1 Lachnospiraceae bacterium
GTTATATGTATATCTCCACCCTTGTGACCATGGCCGATGTCCAGCGGGACTATTTTTTGGAAGAGGCGGAAAAGCACTATCCCGGCATCGCCGACAAGTACCGGCAGCGGTACAAACACTATTACCGGTGCCGGTCGTACAGCAGCAGGAAGTTGTGGGACATCTTCGTGGAAACGTGCGAACAAGAGGGGATGTGTTACAACATGAAAGCCGCCAACCATATGCTCCGATCCGGCTATGACCTGTCAGTACTCAATCCCTTGCAACTGTAGGACATATTTTTATATCCCAATCGTTTCGCATCATCGGTGTCTGTATAGATGTAAACGCTTTGCAAAGCGTACGGTTGTAAAGCACCACAATTTAACACATTAACAGAGAGACTCATGAAACAACAAAGCGCCAAAAAAACAATCTTTGAAAGAACTAATGGCGGATGGCAGATTGATACCTTTAGAGGATATGATGGAAGGAGAACGAATATGACCTACGAATTTGACAGTGAGATCAAAATGCTTGAGGGCAAGATCAAGTGGCCTGTATTCTACTTCCCCTACTCCGCACTTGAGGAATTCGGCGCGAAGGGAAATATCCCTGTTCTTATCACAGTTGACGGGCACGAATTTGAGCATACCATGCTGGGTTCACGCAACGGGCATTATATGGTATACAACCAGTTCATCCGCCGTGCTGTCGGCAAGGATCTTGGCGACACCGTCCATGTGACTCTCGCGAAGGACGATCGTAAACGAGAACTGGTAGTTCCCGAATACATACTGGAGCGCTTAACCACTGAAGGCGTCATGGATACATTTAGCAAGCAGCCACCCTACCTTCGGCGCGAACAGGTGAACAGTGTTGAGGTTGCAAAGAAGGACGAGGTGAAAGCAAAACGGCTTGACAAGTTAATTCGGATATTAAAGGGGGAGTTGGTGCGATAACAGACGAACCCAACCGACATTCCGGGTATGAACGATTTATATCATCGTTCCATGACAGAACTTTTGTAAAGCGGTATTCGACTTCACAGCGTGTCACCCTCAAAAGTGACACGCGGCAAGGCGAAACTGTTTCATCCACACACCATACAAGGAGGATTTGATATGTCCCGCAAGCTAATCGCCGAGTTTTACCGGAACGATGCGACGTAGGAATTTCATATCAAGCTCACCGGAACAGTCCATAGTTTTTCTCCAATTTTTTGGAGATGCGATTCTACCAGATTGTTCCATTATTATCTTGCGTTTCACAGCATTTTTTCATCGCCCGCTTAGATTTTTTTCATAAAATCACTATCTAATATACTCATATAAAGTTTATCAACATATCTTCCGTTTTTGAAAACCCACTCTTTCAGCCGACCAACCTCTTTGAATCCGACTTTTTTATAACATGAAATTGCCATTCCATTGTCTGAATGGACCGTAAGCGCAATACTATGAAGATTCAGTGTCTTGAAACCGTATTCGCTGAGTAAGCTAAGAGCTTCACGTCCATATCCCTTGTTGCGATCCTCTACGGTACCGATAACGATACCGAAAAAGGCATTTCGATGAAGCGTATCCGCATTATGTAAACTGGTATGACCTATCAGCCTGTCCCCATCAAGCAGAACAATCGAAAAACGGTATCCACTCAGACTTTCAATCTGCTTTTTGGCGCTTTCCCGTGTAAAAAGAATATTGCCGCCACCTCCGTAAGTTTCCGCTGTCGTCGTGTCGTTCATCCACTCTGCCCATGTTTCTGCCATTTCCGGCACTTCCGAATCAAATGGTGATAAGTATATCCTCTGACCAACAATTCTTTTATAATAACTCATTGAAACATCCTCCATTCTTGATATTGATATTGCTAACACAAACTATCTCTTTTATGACGAATTGTCAATAGTTTTGCATCATAAAACTGATATCCACTCTTGACGATGATTCATAAAAGTGCTATTTTGAAAAAAAGGTAGCGGAAACGTTCCTTTCTATCTCTCCCCTACGAGGGATCTGTCATTTCTGTATCATATAATTTATGCCGATATCGGCACTTCTAAGATCGATAATCGATCATCACATCCTTGAAAGGAGCGCATCATGCAAAGGAAATCCAAACAAACGACCTTCGAACAACCGATTCCACTCGTCATGTCGCCACTGGCAGACCCGGTGGTGGGAGCCATTTTCAGTAGTATGGAACAAGCCGGACTGGCTGCTGAAAGCCTAGTCGGTAGCATCCTTCGCGAAGAAGGGTACACACTGGGGCAAATAACCAATGTGGTTCCGCAAAGGTATTATAAGGCATATCCGGATATGAGAGGTTGCCGTGTAGACATTTTCGTGGACACGCTAGAGGGAAAAAAAGCCATTGTGGAAGTACAGTTGGCAGCAGAACCAATTCTGATCAGAAATCTGTTTGAAGTGTCGCAGATGATCGCTGCCGCAATACCATTGGGAACGGATGTGAAAGAGTTGAAAGATCATATGCCTCATATCATCGTGATCAACATCCTAAATTTTGATCTACGTAAGGATCATCAAGATTATATTCAACCGGTAGGTTTTCTGTATACGAAATCACCACATACGATAGCCGAAGATCACATCCGTATCTTCAACGTACAGTTACCAAGATTTCGTGAGCAGACACATGACTTAAAGAAGCCGTTAGATGCATGGTTATATCTGTTGGATACAGCACACCAAAAGAAAGTAAGCTTGAAAGAGGTGATCGCCATGGAACCAATCCTACAAGAAACAATAGACCTTGATGCCGGACTGAAGCAGTTTACAGAAGGTTACGATAAAGCAGCGGCGGATCCCGAAGTACAAGAAGAATACCGAAAGTACTATAGTGAGATCCTTAGAATGGAAGGAA
>JAISHZ010000218.1 GCA_031262285.1 Lachnospiraceae bacterium
CATAATAAAAAAGCAAAGCAGAAGGTTATTCAAATCACTGAATGTCGCCAACCACTCCGCTTGAGCACCCGGCGCTTCCTCCCTCTTTTTTCTGGCCATTACTCTCCCCCCTCCACTTGCGCGTCAGCCGAATCGTTGCGTAATTTCGGAGATAGGAAGGACTTGAGTTTTTCTTCTATTACTCTGGGATTCTCGCCTGCTTGAATGGAAAGAAGTCCTTCGATCATGATCTCCTTGGACATCATTTCTTCACCATTTTGTGCTTTGAGTTTGTTCGATACGGGTGTTGCGATCCAGTTGGCCAGAACCGCTCCGTACAACGTGGTTAGTACGGCTGTCGCCATTGCGCTACCGATGGTGCTGGGGTCATCCATGTTTTTCAACATCGCTACCAGACCGATCAACGTACCGATCATTCCCCAAGCGGGACCCATAGAAGCCATCGTGTCCCAAAATGTAGTGATTTTCTTATGTCTGTTTTCAATACTATATAATTCGGTCTCAAGAATCGCACGAACCAAATCCGGATCCGTACCATCCACGATCAGAAGAACTCCTTTCTTCAAAAAGGCATCTTCCAAATCCGTAGCCGCTTCTTCCAGTTGTAAGAGTCCCTCTTTACGAGCGATATTCGACAACTCGATAATCTTTTGTATAATACCGCTGGTATCAATATTCGCTTTTTTGAAAATCAATGTAAAACTTTTGAATCCCGCCAAAAAATCCTGTAAAGGCACGGATGTCAGTACACAAAAAAGGGTTCCGCCAAATGTAATAATCAGCGAAGCCGGATCAATAAACATCACGGCATCACCGATAAGCTCAAACCCTCCAACGCTGGTGATAATCCCCATAACAACGACAATACCACAGATAACTATTCCTAATAAAGAACCTATATCCACCGATCTCACCCACCCTCTGTCGCTGCCGCTACACGCAAAACTCGATTCCACTACGCTTTAGGCGCGTTCGTGCAATCGTCGCGCAAAATCATGACCTTTTTTCATTTCCATACGATTTTACAAGATTTTTAATATCTTGTCTACTTTCTTTTATAATTAATTTTCGACCCGTGGTCAATGTGATGATAGTATCCGGTGTTTCTTCTACGATTTCAAACAATAATTCATTTACCAAAATCTTCTCTCCGCCAAGCTTTGTGACTTCTATCATTGGCTCTCCAATCTGTACGCAAAATGCGCACTATCGGTTACTATTCACAGCTACAATCTGTGAATAGTAACCATTTTACCTCCTTGCCGCAAATGAGGCAGTGTGCGAATCATTCCAAGTCATCTATTAACGCTTGAGATTCGTCAGTTCTTCCAAAAGAGTATCGGAAACCGTTATGATACGACTATTGGCTTGGAAACCACGTTGCGTTGTGATCATCTCGGTGAATTCTTGTGAAAGATCTACGTTACTCATTTCCAATTGACCACTAGACATATAGCCGCCGCTTACTGAAATATCGACACCGACACCATCAAATTCTCCGGAGTTGAGAGTGGCGCCGTAGATGTTGTCTCCAAGTTTCTCCAAACCCGATACATTGGGGAATTCTGCTACCGCGATCTGTCCTAACAATTTGGTCATACCATTGTCGTAGCTGCCATAGATCAATCCGCTATTTTGAACGGAAACACCAATCATTGACCCTAGCTTACGTCCGACACCCATTCCGTCCAAATCCCCTTTGTCCGCATTGGCTGTAGAAGTACCGCCGTTATTGACAGAAGACATTGTCGAGAGATTCAAGTCGATATTGCGGAAATTCTCACCCAATATTTCCAGTTTTAACGCTACTGTCTCTTGGGTAGCGATTCCACCGATACCCATGAAACTACCATCGCCTTTGTTAAAAGACACTGTAGTGCCTTCGTAATGACGTCCGTTGAATTGTGCAGTATTGGTCGCACCGTTTAGTTGCGGAAACACAGGATTGGTACCGGTAGCCATATTCGCGATCATTTGCTTTACGGTGATTTCTTGAGGATCGGAAACCGGATTCCCATCATGGTCATAGTTTTGATATAGATTTAAGAATTCGTCCGTAGAACCTTCATATCCATGTGCTTTTGCCAAATTATCAATCATATCTCCAACAGTCATCATCTGACCGCTTGCATCAAGCGGAGTGGTCGTGACTGTGTCTCTCGCCAAAAGTGCTCCATTTCCCACCATTTGCGTGATATCAACCAGCACCGTGCCGTCTTTGGCTTGGAGTTCCATACCGTTCCAGACGTAAGCACTTGAATCAAAGCCCATGGTCGACTCTCTTTCTTGTGCATTATCGGGATTGCCAAACTCTACCGGGTCAATATCCACAGAATTGCCTTCACTGTCTTGTAATCCCACAAACTCCACACTGTAGGTAGAAGGATCATCCGACTGCTTAAAGGATAGCTTCGCTGTATATTGGTATCCGAGATTGTCATAGAAATTGAGGTTCACGATTTTGCCGCTGATGTTCTGTGCTTCTTCATCATTGCGATCTAAGATTCCGGAAATCACGCCTTGTGTAGTGGCTTCCGGCGGATAAGTGAGATTCGCGACGCTCATGATACGCAGCGCGGAGACGTTATTTTGTTGAATATCACCGGTTAATTCATTGACCCCCCAACCCATGACGTTGTAACCGGTACTGGACATCGCCAGATTCCCCATCGCGTCTACATAAAAGGATCCGTCTCTGGTGAAACAATTTTCCGTGCCATTATTGACGATAAACAGGGATGATCCGGTGATCATGACATCAAAGGGATCTCCCGTAGTCTGTGATGCGCCTTGTCCGGATATATTGGCATCGATCGCGCCGCCCCTTACACCAAGTCCGATCTGGCGCGCATTGATACCGCCGGCACCGGTCGATGCATTGGGTCCGCTTGCTTTTTGCGTGGTTTGGCTCAGCAATTCATTGAATACGATGGAACTGGATTTAAATGCCGTCGTATTAACGTTGGCTATATTGTTACCGATAACGTCCATCTTGGTTTGATGTGTCCTTAGTCCGGATACACCGGCGAACAATGCTCTCATCATAGCTTTATGGCCTCCTATTGGCTTATGAGTGTTGCCTGTCTTGTTCCCTTCTGTCAGTCGGGGAACGAGAAAGCCTCCTGTATCGGTCCGGCTTTCGTTTGGTACTGAGCGGATTGTCTTAGGCGATCACCGCTCCGTCGATGTTTGTAAAGATATTCTGCGGACTGACTTGATCTTCGGGTACTGCCATGGCCGTGACGACCGTCTTACTTGGCACGTTTACAATGAAAGCCAGTTGATCTACCAACACCAACGAATCTTTGATTCCTTTCCTTCCTGCTTCGGTGGTTGCGTCCGCAAGGCGTTGCATTTGCCCGGTAGAAAGTTCTATGTTGCGGTTTTGTAGTCTGACCACAGCGTGTTTGGAAAATGTGAGGTTTACCTGGGTTTGCTCCTCCAAGATCTCTTGAAAAGATTTCCCGTCTGTCTGTTCGGGTAGGAACCTCTTTGCCTTGTCTGTAGGACGTAAATAGCGACCGGAGACTTGTTCTATGGAAAGGAATCCATTCTCCATGAGATTCATCTTCCCTCTCCTTTTAGATGATTGATCAGTGTGTCTTCTACGTGGTTTAGACCGCGCGAATACAACGTGTGAATCGTAACTCTTAACCTACTTCGTCGATTTCGATATCCGGCTCGCTTTCTTCTGTGTCATCGGTCTCCTGTTGCTTTTTCAACTCCGTCATTTTGGTAATGTAGGTTTGCAAAGCTTCTTGTTTTTCTAAGGCGACAAATGATTTTTGGTAATCGTTCATTTCTTCGAAGATCTGACTCAACGCGCTGATTTCCTCATCATCGGAAAGCGTCACTCGCTCCGGTGCGGGAAGTTGATTCAACCGATTCACCAAATCCATTGCTTTGTCAAACGCTTCTAAGTAAGTAGGATCTGCCACTGTCTCCAGGTCAGATAAGGAATATAGTTCTTCGTTGATCGCCAGAAAAGCTTTTCCCTGTTGATAAACAACATAATCCACTCTCCCTCGTATGGTCTGGCTATCTCCCGAGGCGGTCGTCGTGTTTAAGTATACCTGCTGCCCTACCAGAGAGCCCGCTCTTTGCATTTCCATCGTAGAAGCCATATTTTGTACTTGCTCTACTTGAGAGAATTGCGCGTACTGGGAAACATATTCCGTATTGGATGTAGGCTGTAAGGGGTCTTGATATTTCATCTGTGCGACAAGTAACTGTAAGAATGAATCTTTATCCATTCCGGATGAACTCTTTGTCGTCGCGTTTGCCAAGGACTCTTGAGAAGTACTGGTGACAATTTTTCCGTTCTCAACCACTGCCATTCCTGCCATTTGGTTATCCTCCTTTCTGTTTCTAATATGTGCTTACTTGATTGACCTATACGCTTGTTCGTCGTGCATTTAAACCGTGTAATCAACGGTGTTCCCGTTAGCGATCATCATATCCGCTGCAAGCTGTTCCTGTGCTGACGCAATATAACCGGGTGACAAAATGTCCTCTAACACCAAACTCCGATGTCTTGGTAGGCTTCCCTCATTGCCCGATCCGGATTGTGCATTGCTTTGCTGTTCTTGCTCGCTGCCCATATCAAATTCGTGCGTTGCAACCGATACTTCCACTTCCGTAACTGATATTCCTTGCTCCTCAAAACTCTCCATCAAGCGAATCATCTGTGTTTCCAACGCGTTTTTGACTGCTTCGTTTTGTGTGAAGAATTGTGCGGTAAGTGCTCCGTCCTTTGTCGCTAGTATGATGCGTAATGTACCTAGATTCTCGGGGTTCAGTTGCATTTCTACGCTAGAGGATTCTGCTGTAACATTGCCCTTTACGTACTCTACGATTTGTCTCATGATGAATTCGGTATCGACATTCTGTGAGGTACTGAGCGACTGTGATACATAAGGAGTAGCTGTGTCACTAGCCACAAAGATCGTCCCCTGATCCGGAACCATCGTCGGATTCTCTGTTGTCGGTTGCGTATCTTTGTGTCCCGACCTCGAAGTGTCTTGACCACTTTCTTGACCGGTCTCCTGTCTCGCAGACAATTCATTGATACTTGACTGCGCTTGATGGGCGGTTTGTGTGGTACCTTCTTCGCGAATCGTTTGTGATTCGTCTTGTGTGTATCCTTCTTGCGTAGCTTCACTAGCATCTACAAGGGATAAGTCCTGTAAACTCTCTGTCTGCGTGACATTCTCGGTCGGCTCATTGAATTGGATCTGCTTGAGCAAGTCGGCTAATTCTTCTTTGGTAATGCCTAGCGATTGTGCTGCTGCTTCCAGATTTTCTTTGAGGTTGCCGCTGATCTGCAAAAATGTCTCATATAGCGCTTCATTGGTGGTAAGTGACAGCGGATCGCTTTCTCCTTGTGTGGCTAGCAAGAAAGTCGCTAATTTCCCGACATCCAGCAACTCCGTCGATTCCATACCAAGATCTTGCAGTAACGCTTCCATTTGCTCTTGTGTCAGTCCGGTCAGCTCCATAAGCTGTTTTTGTAACTGTGCCAAGATCCCCAGAAGCATTTCTTGCACCGCTTCTTGTGCGTCAAGATCGCTTTCCGTAAGCTCTCCTTGCTCACTGGCTTCGATCGGTTGTGTCCCTTCTTTGGGTTCCACTACTTCTTGCGGTGAGGATGTTTCTTCGCTGCGTCTCGCTTGATTCGTCTCCTCTGCCGGATCCTTCGTGCTTTGTGCGTCTTGTGTTTGATCGGTTGAATCTTCTTGACTTAACCGTTCGCTTTGTTTACTGCTCTTTACCCATGTTGTGTCTGACGATGTGTGGAGATTTTCCTGCTTCTGCAAGATCGCTTCGAAAGCATCTCCTTTGTCACGCCCGGCACCTGTCATTGCAGTCTGCGTAAAATCAGCAAAACCGCGTATACCGGCGACTGCGGCACCAGTCATCCTACCCCTCCTTTCTGATCTGCCGTTACGATTCACGCCTACGGTGTTCATCACAACCGATCAAGTTGCGATCCTTTACGTGGGATATCCTGTGAATCATAACGATCTTCCCGCAAATGCGGGGTAATTACAACTACCTATGTTACATAGAAAACCGTCGATGTACATGAAACCAATTCGGTTTTCTATTGTTAGTATATCGGCAGTCTTTGTCGAACTATTAAGATACCGGATCCAACAACTTCGTCAGTCGCGCTGCGTTCGCAGGTAACATTTCTGCTAGGATCGATCCTCGTTCTTCCGGAGACATCGCATTTAAGATATCGGCTACCAGACTCATATTGTCGGTCATTTCTTCAAAGATAGCTGCCGCTTGTTCGGGATCCATCTTTGCATAGGTGTCTACAAAGTCTTGTAAAGTCGCGTCGATCGCGTCTTGTTCTACGACTTGCTTGTAAAGGAATTGCGCTGTTTCTTCGTCCATTTCTTCAAAGTACTCCCGATATGCTTCGGGTCCGGGACCGTTCTGCGCGTATATGACTTCTTCATAAAACTGCGTTTGAATACGTTGAAATTCGACTTGTTTGTCTTCGAATTGTCGCAGTCGGTTCACTTCGGCACGCAATTCTTCAATCTGTTGCGTGGTGGTACCCGCACTAGACTGAGCGGCGCTCAGTTGTTGTTTGAGCAGTTCGTTTTCGCGTTGTAGTTGTGAGATATCAACATTTGCAGAGGGATCTGAAGTGGACGTTCCTTCCGGTAAAATACGATTTAACACAGGGATATCCCCTATAATAGGCGCTAAGACGTTGCTTCCAAATCCTCCTACGTCAAGCTTCACGACGATGACCATCACGGCAAGCCACACTGCTACAATGAAAACAGTAGCAAAAAAGGTAATCACACCATTCCCTTTATTTTCTTCCTCGCTCAGTGCGCTTTCTTGTTTCGCAATCTCTTTTGCGCGCTTTTTCGTTTGTGCTCTATCTACTTTCAGTTTTCTTTTTTCTTCTTCCAGTTTACGCTTTTCTATCTCTGTTGATGTAGCCGCCTTAGGCGACTGTGCTTTTGGTGCCATCCGCCTCTCCTCATCTGCTCTTTCGCATTCCATAGGTGTAGCTAGTCAATTCATCCACTTCTTTGCTTTCCTGTCTGTTCTCTTCGACATGAAAATCTTCTAAGGCTTTTTCACGCAAAGATTCATATGTCTTACGTTCTTTCATCACATCGGAAAGTTCCTGCCTGGCTTCTTCGGTGGCTCTTTGACAACTTTCGACGCGTTTGGTTTGCTCTGTGATAAAATACGTCATACTCTCGATGGCTCTTTCGTTTTCTGCAATGAAGTGTATCTTCAAGCTGCCTTTCCGTAAGCGTACTCCTTCTTCTTGATACAGTGCTCTTTTGGCATATAAAGCCGCTAGACGCTCTTCCTCTTGGTCCAAAGCCGCTTTGGCAGAAGCATATTGCTGACGCGCCCTGCTTTCCATTTTTTCTTTGATGTCCAAAATCCCTTGAAGACGATATACAAATCTTCCCATACCGGATTCACTCTCCTCGCTTAGTTACCGTCAAACAAAGATTCCATCATCGCTACGGACTCTGCAAAGTCAAATTTCTCCATGGTATCTTGTTGTAAGAAACGGTTTACTTCGCCGATCTTGGCAATCGCATAGTCAATCGCTTCGTTACTTCCTTTTTTGTATGCACCGATATTGATCAAGTCTTCCGCTTCGTTATAAGTCGCCATGACATTTTTTAATTGATTTGCCGCTTTTTTGTGGTTTTTATCCACGATTTGTGACATACAACGAGAAATGCTTTGCAGGATATCGATCGCCGGGTAATGATTTTTGTGCCCAAGTTTGCGGCTTAACATAATATGTCCATCCAAAATGCTACGTGCAGTATCGGTGATTGGTTCGTTAAAGTCATCGCCATCCACCAATACGGTATAGAGTCCCGTAATGGATCCTCGTGACGCCCTACCCGCTCGCTCCAAGAGTTTGGGCATTTCGGAATATACGCTTGGTGGATATCCTCTCGACACCGGTGGCTCGCCGCTCGCAAGTCCGATTTCTCTTTGCGCCATGGAGAAACGAGTCAATGAATCCATCATCAACAAGACATCTTTTCCTTGATCTCGGAAGTACTCCGCTATCGCAGTCGCGACTTTTGCCGCTTTGTTACGTTCCAGTGCGGGACGATCCGAAGTCGCTACCACGACAACGGAGCGTTTCATGCCTTCCACTCCCAAATCATGTTCAATGAATTCTTTGACCTCCCTGCCACGCTCGCCGATTAAGGCGATGACATTAATGTCCGCTTTGGTATTGCGCGCAAACATTCCCATGAGCGTAGATTTTCCGACACCTGACCCGGCAAAAATCCCGATTCTTTGCCCTTTCCCTACACTGATCAGTCCGTCTACCGCTTTGACGCCCAGTGGTAGTACGGTGTCTATGATCGTTCTGCTCATCGGTTCCGGAGGGGGAGCCTCTACCGGGTATATCGTTCCGCTTAGAGTCGTTCCATCGAGCGCTTTTCCCATACCGTTGAGAATCCTACCTAAAAGATGATCGTTCACGGTCACAGTCAACGGATATCCTGTGTTTTGCACGATGCAACTTAATCCGATCCCGTCAATTTTACCATATGGCATGAGCAGTGTTCTTTTATCTCGAAAGCCTACCACTTCCGCTTGTATCGGTGGTAGTTCTTTGTCTTCCGGAAAGATCAAACACACATCTCCGAGACGTGCGTCCGGTCCGGCTGATTCGATCGTAAGTCCGACGACATTCATCACTTTGCCGAGTTTTCGGTAATATGTGTTTTCTTTTAACAGCAGATACTGATTCAAATCTACAGCAATCATATCAGTTTGCTCCCATATGTCGTGCAACGCATCAGCCAAACGTTATTGGGCAGGTTTCCTTTTTTGATAAGATAAAAGTTTCAATTTTTGTCCCAGTTCGGCCAGTTGCGTATCCAACCCACAGTCAAAGATACCGCCATCTGTTTCGATCAGACATTGTGTCTTCGTCAATGTCGTATCCTCGGATATCGAAACAATACTATTTGCGCTCGCAATACAAGCAGACAACTCCTTTTTGTGCATACTGACAAAAGGGTAATCCTCAGCAGATACCTTGATGAGAAATTCGTGACTACTTGGTGCTTTACGCATGGCAACACTGATAAGGTGCAGCAGAATATCCCGATGTGACTTTAAGTCTGTTTGAAAGACTGTTTCATACAGTTGCGTGATCGTATCCACAAAGCGAGGTTCAAACTCCTCCATTTCTTTGTGCAATTCTTCTATGATTTTATCTTGTTGTTGCTGTAAAAGGCGTTTTTGCTTTTCTAATTCCTGCTTCGCCTCTTTTCGACCTATTTCTAAACCCTGTTGTTTTGCGGCGGCAAGGACGCTGTTTTTTTCTTGTTGCGCTTGTGTCGCGGCGTCTTTTAAGATCTGCTGCGCTTGCTCTTTGGCTTCTTCGATTTGGTGAAGCGCGTTTTCTTTTTGAGACTGTATCGCTTGGAGTTCGTCAGTTTGTGCTTGTAGGAGATCCTGTGTGATGTCCGGAACCGCGAGTCCCTGCACAAACCCATCTTGCGCGGTCATCGTCAGATCCCCTTTGCCTTTTCGCACGGAAATCGATAAATTATTGATTCTTTTATCAATCAGTGAATTGCTGTCGATGACCCTTTCTTGTGGTTCCACCGTAAGCAAGTCGAATTTATACAAATTATTAGACAATGATTTCGTCTCCTCCACCTCTGGCTATGACGATCACTCCTGAATCTTCCAGTTTTCGAATGATATTGACAATCTTCTGCTGTGCTTCTTCGACATCCTTCATGCGAATAGGACCCATGAAATCCATATCTTCTTTGATCATGACACCCAAGCGCTTGGACAGATTGTTGAAAATCGCTGCTTGAACCTGCTCGACGGATCCTTTGAGCGCGATCGCCAAATCGTTGTTATCCACGTCACGCAACACTGTCTGAATCGCACGGTCATCCAATTGCAGGATATCTTCAAAGACGAACATTTTCTTGCGAATCTCATCTGCCAATTCGGGTTCTTCGATCTCCAGTGTGGAAGTAATATGCTTCTCTGTCCCTCGATCTACGGCATTTAAGATATCTACGACAGCATCTACGCCGCCGACGATGGTATAGTCTTGATTTACAAGATTGGATAGTTTCGATTCCAGTACTTTCTCTACTTCTTTAATGACATCCGGACTGGTTCGATCCATGATCGCGATTCTCTTCACTACATCCGCTTGTTTGTCGGGTGGTAAAGCTGACACGATTAACGCTGCTTGCGTTGCTGATAAATAAGACAAAATTAAAGCTATGGTCTGCGGATGTTCATCTTGTATGAAATTGAGAAGTTGACTCGGTTCAGTCTTTCGCACAAACTCGAATGGCTTCACTTGCAAGGATGCTGTAAGCTTACCAATGACCATCAGCGCTTTTTCTTTGCCTAGTGCTTTCTCCAACAAATCTCGAGCATAATTGATACCGCCTTCAGCGATATACTGTTGCGCAAGGCATATCTCATAAAATTCGTTTAAGACATCTTCTTTTGCTTTGGGTGTTACACTTCTGGTGTTGGCGATTTCTAACGTTAATTCTTCGATTTCATCTTCTTTGAGATGTTTAAAAACCCCGGCAGATCGCTCCGGTCCAAGTGAAATCATCAAAACGGCTGCCTTTTGCAATCCGGTAGCCTTGTTTTCATTTAACTTAGCCATTGTTCTCTCCTATCCCCAATCCTCTTGTAGCCAGTTGCGTAATAGATTGGCAACCGCTTCCGGATTTTCATCTACGAACTTCTCGACAAGCTTTCGTGTTTCTGATCTGCTATCTGCTTCCAATTCTTCCAGCTCTACGGGTGCAGATTGCAATAGATCTTCAACGGACAACTCTTCTTCCTCTTTTTGTCCTTGTCTGGAACGCATCGTCGTGAAGACGACGAACGCGAGTAACGCCAAGATCACGACAAACATGACGATACTGGTAATATCAGAAATACTGACATCCGCTTCTTGTGCATCGAAAAATCTGTTTCTTTGATAAGCGACTATCGCAATATTATCAACCGGAAAACCCGATGCAGTTGAAGCAGCATCCAGCCAAGAATCTTCCACTGTGATCGGCGTTTGAATGTCTCTATTGTTAAATTTGTAGTCTTCCCATGTGGTTCCGTCTAGGAGTCCTTGTCTTTTCGCGTCTTCTTCGTGCAAATCCGCGTACTGTATCGCTGTCAACGCTAGTGAAGACGACTTGTAATCAATCTCCCCTGCAGGCGTTGATTCCGTGGAAATATCACTGTCCAGTTGACGATCTACGATCTGTTGCGACTCCGAAGAATTGGTATTGTTCTGGTCTTCATACAAATAAGTGGTATCGTCTGTTTCATTGGCGGTCGTGCCGGGAATCCCACCGCTCTCACTACTGTTCTTTGAGTTATAATACTCTTCATGCAAACTGTAGCCTTCTTCCCGCCCCGGATCTACACTATAATCCGAAACAATGCGTTCCCGCGCCGTCGGATCCAACACGATACTGCTGGCGACCTCGATATCATCAAAAAGAGACATTACGATAAATGCACTCTTGACTTTCGATTCGATATATTCTTCTGCGATGGTCTTCGCTTCCAGCTGGCTGGTGATCAATCCATAGCTCGAATTGTCCTCTGCGCCGGAAAAGAGTAGATTTCCATTCAAATCTGTAATGGTAATATTGGCAGTCGAATCATTCCCGAGCGCTGTAGCGATGGCTCTTGCCACAGCAGCCGCTTGATCACGTGAAAAGTTGGATCGTGTATCTAGTGAAATGGCTGCGTAGGAATCTTGTTTCTGGGCGATAAGGGTTCCATCTTGATCCGGAATATTGATGGTAACGGTAGCATTGCGGATATTTCCATAATTTTCTAAGTCGCTTGCGATCTTCTTTTCCAGATAGATCTGCCATTTTTTCTGTTTGTCGGATTCTGTTGTACTGAAACTATTGTTGAACAACTCCGAATCATAATCAGCTGTCTTAAACCCTTCCGCTCCCAACGCGATATTCGCGTTTGCTTCTTCCTCTTCTTTGATATCAATCTTCAAGCCACTCGAGTCGGTGCGGTAGTTGTATCCACCCGCATCCAATATTGCAACCACCTCCGCCGCTTGTGCGGTATCAACGCATTCGATCAAATATACGTATTGGGGACGCGTGAAAGCAAAGATCATAATCGCCACTACCAACACTCCGGCAGCCGCGATCCCTATTAAAATAAGCTTTTGTTTGGACGTAAATTTGTTCCACCACGCAACCACTTTTGTCCAAGTGGCTTTCAAATTTTCAACCATGGTACCCCCTCCGATGGTTGCCTTCGTGGCTAATCACGCTTTTGGCGTAACCAGCCAAGCGGCTTTCTACTGACATCTTTTATACTTGTAATTGCATGATTTCGCGATATGCCTGTAAAAATTTATCTCGAAGCGCTACGGTGTAAGAAAGTGCTGTGCTTGCTTTGGTAGCTGCGATCATTAAATCGTGCGTATTGTCTGTTTCTCCGATGGCAAACTTGATTTCTTCCGCTTCATGGGCATTCAAGTAATCGTCAGTCGTGTTGAGATTGGAAATCGCGGAATTCAAAATTGCTTCAAACATCGTTCCCTGGGCGTTTTCCTCAAAGCCGGTAAGCGTCTTCGTCAAAGAAGTCGCCGCCACTCCTGCGTCATTGCCCAACAACAGTCGCGCAGTATTGGTACCGCTCTGTACTTGGTTCGTTAAATTCATTAAGGATGCTAAATCCATTTACGGTGTTTCCTTCCCTCGTATATCCGATCTGAATTTTGGTATACATCATTTTATTGCGATTTGGCGGTTGCGACCCTTTGTGTGGGATAGTGGCTG
>JAISHZ010000238.1 GCA_031262285.1 Lachnospiraceae bacterium
TAGCTCCCTGAACATCAACAGATTTATCGTCCATGATGTCCTGCATAATGGTGGAGAGCGTAACGGGAATATCGTCTGGTTTGGCGTAGCCTAATGCCATTGTCAGGTTTGCCTGTGCATCAGCATCAACAAGTAAAACCTTGTTACCCTGCTTTGCCAGACCCACTCCCAAATTGACTGCTGTGGTGGTTTTTCCGACACCGCCTTTCTGATTGGTCAGAGCGATTACTTTGCAATTTGACATAGTAGCGTCCTCCTTTCGCATAAATTTAGCCACCTTGTCAGGGTGGCTATGTAAAAAAGGGCATAAAAAAGCCGACTGGCTGTTATACCAATCGGCTATGTAAAATTTCTATTTAATATATAATTGTTCTATATCAGTTGGAAGAATATCAATTCCTTTAAACTCCGGTACAACAATAGCCTTTATTTTTTCTTTAATCTCTTGTTTTACTTTGGTTATACACATTTGCCATGCACCATCAATACTTTTGCAATCATCTTCTATCAAAATGTCAGGTTGTATGCATTCGACAATATCTTTGTAGCTCTCTTTCCGTTCTCTTGCTACTAAGAAGCTTCCGACAAATCCATATCTTTTCAAGATGTTCGCCATATCATCTGCTTGCTTATTTTTACGAGAAGTACAATAAATTATGTTCGCCCCTTGTTGATTCCATAACTTAATTATCTTCACCGCATTTCCTATGGGAAAATACGAGTTATGTCTATATAATGTTAACCACGATTTATGTTTTAGTATTGTTCCTTCTGCAAAAACCAGAATGGTTATACCAGTATGTTGTTCTGTACTAAGACATATTCTTTTCATCTACATTCCACCTGTAAAACTTTTATTGGTTTTAATTGTACCATCTATACAGAGATTTTTCTATCCACTTTTAGCTTCTTCACAGGTGCATTCGCCATCTTGAATATCAGCTCATCAATGCAGTCTGTATATCTGCCTTGCCGAATGAGTTGATTTTTCAATTCCACAAGGCTATGTATTGCAATCTTTCTCTCATGGCTATCCAAATATAAATGGTATGTTGGGTCTTTCATACTCGACACCTCCTTTTGATTTCATTGTATCTGCCAAAGGGAAGTAATTCAAATGTGCAAAAACAGATAAAAAAATAAGCGTACCACTATTTCTAATGATACGCTTATCATATTAGTCGCTAATCAAGGTCAATAAATACCTTTACGGTAGTTTCTCTCCATTGATTTCTCCTAACATATTGTCCGTTAGCTTTTCGCCAAGCTGCTGCTTGCTCAAAACTAAGCGGCAATTCAAAGGAAAGAGAACTCCTACCTACTTTTGAGTGCTGCCTGTGCTGCCGCCAACCGTGCGATCGGTACTCTAAACGGTGAACAAGAAACGTAGTTGAGCCCGATCTTATGGCAGAATTCTACGCTAGAGGGATCACCGCCATGGTCGCCGCAGATACCCAGTTTAATATCCGGGCGAGTCTTTTTACCCTTTTCAACGGACATCTCGATAAGCAGTCCTACGCCGGTCTGATCCAGTCTGGCAAACGGATCGGACTCATAGATCTTATTCTGATAGTACGCATCGAGGAACTTCCCTGCATCGTCTCTGGAGAAACCAAAAGTCATCTGCGTCAAGTCGTTCGTTCCAAAGGAGAAGAACTCCGCTTCCTCAGCGATGGCATCCGCTGTCAGCGCCGCTCTGGGAATCTCGATCATGGTACCGATATGGTAGGTGATGTCGGAATTCTTTTCTTTCTTCACCTGCTCTGCTACTTCCACAACGATATCTTTCACAAATTTTAATTCTTTCTTCTCTCCCACCAACGGAATCATGATCTCCGGCTCGATAGTATACCCTTTCTCAGCCTGCACTTCAATCGCTGCTTCCATGACTGCTCTGGTTTGCATCTTAGCGATTTCCGGATACGTAACCGCAAGTCTGCAACCTCTGTGACCCATCATCGGATTGAACTCATGCAGCTCATCGCATTTCTCCTGTACCTGCTGTGGCGTCAAGTTCATTGCTTCTGCCAATGCAGCGATGTCCGCAGGATCGGTCGGTACAAATTCATGCAAAGGCGGATCCAGATACCGCACCGTCATCGGTCTTCCTTCCAGTGCTTCGTACATAGCCTTGAAATCTGCTTTCTGGTAAACAATCAACTCATTCAAAGCGGCTTCTCTAGCATCCTTGCAATCAGACAGAATCATCCGGCGGATCTTGGGAATTCTTTCCTCACCAAAGAACATATGCTCGGTACGGCATAAACCAATCCCTTCCGCGCCTAGTTCTACCGCTTTCATGGTATCTTCCGGGGTGTCGGCGTTGGTGCGTACGCGTAACTTTCTGGACTTGTCCGCCCACTCCATAATGCGTCCGAAATTCCCGCCGATTTCCGCTTCCTGCGTTTCGATATCGCCCTTGTAAATCGTTCCGGTCGAGCCGTCCAAAGAAATATAATCGCCTTCGTGGAACTCATGTCCACCCAGGGTGAATACTTTTGCTTCCTCATCGATACGCAAATCGCCACAGCCGGATACACAACAGGTACCCATACCTCTGGCAACGACCGCCGCGTGAGAAGTCATCCCACCACGTGCAGTCAAGATACCTTCCGCTGCGTGCATACCTTCGATATCTTCCGGCGATGTCTCCAGACGAACCAATATCACGCGCTCTTCTCTGCCACCTTTGCCGGCTTCCTTGGCGTCTTGCGCTGAAAAGTATACCTTTCCTGCCGCCGCGCCCGGTGATGCAGGCAGAGCTTTGCCAATCACTTCACCGTTTTTTAACGCTTGTCTTACAAAAGTCGGGTGCAAAAGCTGATCCAACGACTTTGCCTCTATCCTTAAAACTGCCTCTTCAGGTGTAATCTTTCCTTCATCCACCAAATCGCAAGCGATGTTGATGGCTGCCGGAGCTGTTCTTTTCCCGCTTCTGGTTTGCAAGAAGTAAAGTTTCCCTTCTTCGATGGTAAACTCCATATCTTGCATATCGCGGTAATGATCTTCTAATTTGTTTGCAATTGCCAAAAATTCTTGATAACATTCCGGTAAATCTTGTTCCAGTTTCGTGATAGGTTGCGGTGTACGTACACCTGCAACTACGTCTTCACCCTGTGCGTTGATTAAATATTCGCCGTAGATTCCTTTTTCGCCGGTTGACGGGTTACGAGTAAACGCAACACCCGTTCCTGATGTGTCACCTTTATTGCCAAAAACCATACACTGCACATTGACTGCAGTTCCCCAATCTCCGGGAATATCGTTCATACGGCGATAGTAAATCGCTCTTTCATTGTCCCATGAACGGAAAACAGCTTTCACCGCGCCTAGGAGCTGTTCCTTCGGATCTTGCGGAAAATCTTCATTTTTATTCTTACGGTAAACGGCCTTAAACTTCTCCGCCAACTCCTTCAAATCCTCTGCGGTCAGTTCCGTATCGTACTGTACACCTTTTTGCTTTTTCAATGCGTCTATGAGGGATTCAAAATTCTTTTTGGAAACTTCCATCACGACATCCGAATACATTTGTATAAAACGACGATAAGAATCATAGGCAAATCGGGCGTTTCCTGTCTTCTTCGCGAAGCCTTCCACGGCGACATCATTTAACCCGAGATTTAAAATGGTATCCATCATGCCGGGCATTGAAGCTCTCGCGCCGGAACGAACAGAAACCAACAGCGGATCTTCATTGTCTCCGAACTTTTTGCCCATCAATGTTTCTAAATCCGCGATATTGGCAAAAATCTGTTCTTGAACTTCCTTTGAGATCTCTTTGCCTTTCTCATAATAATCTGTACAGGCGGCGGTAGTCACAGTAAAGCCTTGTGGAATCGGCAATCCCAGATTCGTCATCTCAGCTAAATTCGCACCCTTCCCTCCCAAGAGGTTGCGCATATCGGCGCTTCCCTCGTGAAACTTGTACACCCATTTCTCCATATCGTTTCCGCTCCTTCTCCTTGTATGGTATTTGACCAACCCGCAAAATATATACATCGTGCGTAGATAGAGTGCGCGCACGATTGTTTCTGTATTGTAACAATTCCACAAATGAAAAGCAAGATAATTGTTACAATTTTCAAAAAAGGAATTCTCATCGTTACTATTCAGGGGTCAACCGATTAGCAAAAGCCCGCAGCTCATACACTGCGGGCTTTTTGCATTCCAATAAGAGGGTAAAAATCAACTCTCACATTGGATCTTCTTTTGATCGAATC